>NZ_QRHS01000035.1:0-30225 GCF_003470905.1 Roseburia sp. AM23-20 | reverse complement strand
AACTTGCGGGCACTTTTCATATCTAGCAATCCCAAAGTTAGAACTTTCCTATAAAGTAAAAAATGAGACCTCCAATAATGGAAAGTCTCTACTTTTTGGCACTGATTCTATGCCCTTATTATTCAGTTCCTAAATGTACACTTTTTAGCACCACCACCTTAAAAAGAGGTATAAAAAAGAAGGTGTATTTCAACCTTCTGTTAAATATAAAACCAAATCTTATTTTTGGTGCTGGCTATGTGATACTTTACACCATGCTACCATTACACCACATCTCCGCAGCAGCATAGCCAGCTAATCATTATAACAGACATATCTCTCATAACGTATCCTCCTTTTAAGTCAGAAATAAAATTCCTAATAGCATCATAACAGATACCAGAGGTAACAATATTCAATAATGTCATAACAAATGAGGAGATGCTTGGAATCGAACCAAGTCCTGCTGCAAACTTATTTGCATAAAAATTATACCATATTAGGCTTAAAAAAAAGAAAATATATTTCAACCTAGCCTTGAAGTATTTTAATTACCTTTTTAGCAATCGACAGATTCATAAAAGTTCTTTTTCTTTGTTCCATCAAATCAAAATCAACTCTCCATTTTTCAGATACTTTTGATTTTTCTATAACCTTTTCAATCGAATAGTCTTGAAACCATTCTATATTCTTAACTGTATAATATTTGTGAGCATATTTCTCAAATGCATCTGTAATAGCTTTTTCAGCTTCTTCTGGATATACCTCAAACTCCATCTTAGAAACCATATCATTTACATATTCTTCAAGGAAATAATAATCAGGAGGATAATCATATGCTACTGTTTCTCCTTCATCGTCAGTAATAGGACATGGTTTAGGATTAATACCAATCTCACCTAATTTGAAGTCAAAATACGATAATATACAATCAGTATCCTTCTTTGACCTATTATATTGACAAACTATACTGTACTGTTCTATTAACAGCATAAGTGTTCTTCTTTCTTTTTTCCCTAAATACCTTATTGCATAGTTTGATTTTATTGATAATAGCTCATCATAGTTTTTCCTAGAATAACTCTTATTTAAAAGTTGCACCACTGGAAATATAACACTCATTAACAGTTCATCTCTATTTCCCTTTCGGTAATACATCATTGATATTAACAATGATATTAATGATGAAATGATTATAGCTGCTGAATTTTGATAAAGCCATTTCAATATCATATCTATCATCTAAAACTCCTTATATTATATCAAAGTTGTTAAATGCATCTCTAATAGCCTCTTCCTTTTCAGGTGTACACTGCGGCTCCTTTGACTTATCATTTTTCTTCCAGTTATTTCCAGTACGTTCTTTACCAAGACCACACTTATCTTTAATCTGTGCAATGTACAATGATGACACTTTAAATCCATATTTTTCAAGAATATAAGCCTTAATTTTCTGATAAGTTATTTTTTCCTCTGGTGTGTAATTACTTTCTTCATCAGGCTCCATTGTAACCTCAATCTTAGGTGTATCTTTTTTGAGGGATAATTTGACAACTGTCTCCACATGCCATCTCTGTGGATACATAAGGATCTTCAGAATAGTATTCAAAATTCCGTCCGCAGAGCGGTGAACGTTTGATATTCATCGCAGAACCAAGGATGGTACTTACATGTTCCGCCTGACACTCTTCCCCCAGTGTCTCTCCCAGTTTCCTTACCAGATCACGATTGAAACTTGAAGCCGTCGCACAGCCTGCCGGAAAACATACCGCTTTGATACTGTTATTGATCCCGAGATGATCCGATGCATCGTCCTGTTTTCTCAGACCGTGAGGACCATCGCATACCATTTCCGATGGAATACCCAGGCGCTCCACGCCTTTCGTGTGCCAGAAATCCAGTCCTGAGCACAGACTTGCTTTCTCTTCTAAGGTCATCTGTGAGATCAGTTCTTTGATATTTTTTCTTCCCTTAAATCCTATTCCTTTCTGCCTGTGAAGCCCTAATACTTAAATAGTTCCATCTTCACACATTCCGGCATATCATATAGCATAGTCACAATCTTTTCATCGCCGTTCTGTCTCTGCCTGCATCTCCATTGTCCGTCACTGTATGTTCCTGCTTCTTTTCTGATGAAATCCACCTTTCTGTGATCACCCGGTTTTGTATGCACACATACATTGCACATCATCCCCACAATCAGGAAATTATTTTCGTCCAACTCGAACACAGCCCCGGCTGCCGTTGGCATTCCAACCTGTTGCGGCAGATACCGGATTTCCATATCGTAAGACTTAAACTTCAGATAACATCCCTGCTCTCCTTCCGCATTTTTCAGAAAGCACTTCAGATGAGTTGTTCCCCTGTACCTAAGATACAGCGACTTAATCTCGCCAAGGAGTCTGTATACCTCTCCCAGAGTCTCCTTTGTCCCGGTCATGTCAAAAGAAAGCGGGTCTATATTCAAAGCCTCCGTCACCTCTTTCGGGATCACATCCGGCTCCTTCTGCCACAGGTCTTCAATCCCGAACGGTGCGTAACACAGGGCATGGCAGTTCAGGTAAGCATACAGAGCGTATGACGCTGTTACAGCGTCTTTTCGCACCTCCGGGATTACAAGGGGATTATCCGGACGGGTATACTTCTCCATGATCTCCGACACATAGGGGACATAGATATCCGGGGCAATAGTAAAGAGGGAAGGCGCCGCCGCTTTCCACACCCAGAGCATATCCTCCACCGGGCCTCCCGACGGATAAGAACCAGCATACCAGGGGAACTGTTTCAGCCACACATTGGCGTAGCAGGGCAGAGGATACTCTTTTTTTCCGACTGATGCAATCCTCTCCAGAGCGGAGGCAAAAAACCATGCGGAAAAAATCTCCCCTGCGTCTTCTCCGAATACGACAGTCCAGTCTGCCTTTTCAGGCCATCCTGTTTCCCTGGCACGGATTTTTCCTGATTTTACAGCTGCATCCATCAGTTTATCCGGCACATTTCCTGTAAACGCCTCCTCTGCCTGACGGCAGTAATCACGCTCTGTTCCAAGCAGTCCCACTTCATTTTCTACCTGGACCATGATGACCGATGAGTTTTTATCAACCTCCCGCAGATGTCCCATCAGACGGGAAAATGCAGCGGCATCTCTCTCCACCGCCTCCCAGCACAGAGGAGAAATCGTATTTAACCTTTCTCCACCATACATTTCCGCACGGAAAAATGTTTCACTGTCCTGCTTCATCCATGCCGGCACATAAGCCGACTCTGCATTCTTCCATAGACCGAACCAGAGCAGGATCAGCTTTTTCTTAAATCTGACAGCCTGCTCAAGAAGTGAATCCACAAGCGAAAAATCATAGCTGCCTTCTTCCGGCTCCAGCGTCTCCCAGTACACCGGTACAATCAGTGTATTCAGATGACTCTGATCCATCTTCATCCATATCTCTGCCTCCATCCTGTCCGGGGCATAGGCGGCTGAGTTGTGCACCTCCCCTGCAAACGCCCAAAAAGGCTGCCCGTCCACATACAGAGTCGGGATTCCTCTTTCTATTTTTACTTCTGTAATTTTATTCATCTTGAATCCTTCCTTTTGAATTTTCTTCGACAATATCTTTTTTACTATCGTTTCTAAACAGCAGTCCTATAAGCGAAGATGTAAAAACTAATGTTCCATAAAATGGTATTCGCAAAAGACAATTCTGGCCAAAACTCAAGTCAGAAGATATATATGTAACCAAAAAGTTTCCAAGAATAACCACTATAACAACAAATATGACGGCAAAAATACTTACAATTAGTTTTTCCCTTTTATATTTTTTCATCTGGCAGTCCCCTTAAAAAAGCAGCTTTCTCCGAGTAATCAGAAGCCGTATCCCGCTCACCAGAGCAGACACTCCCACAGCAATCGCAAGGGCTCCGGCCACAACATTCATGACGCCTGAATTTTCAACTGTTTTGTAGATTTTTTCTCCCATACTTCTATTTCTCCTTTCCATGAATCCTGCGGATCATGCACAGAAGATGTCCTGCCGCTGTTTCCATTTCTTCTCTGGTCACTCTTCCTTCTTCATATCCTTTCAGGATCTGACGAATCACCGGCGGTCCGCCCGGCATGACGATATCATTTCCCGCAGCCACGGCGTCTGCTCCGTCTACCACAATATCCATATCGCCCCAGTCTGTCACCACAGCGCCGTCAAATCCCCATTCTTCCCGAAGGATACGGGTGCACAGATCCTTACTGCCCCCGGCGAAAACGCCGTTTATCTTGTTAAAAGACGTCATAATGCAGGCAATATGTGCTTCTCTTACCAGCATTTCAAAAGGCTTCAGGTATAGTTCCCTGGCCGAGCGCTCTGTCAGTATAGAGTCAACAGCGTCTACCTTTTTCCCTGCATTTCCGCGCCGGAATGTCTCCTGCTCATTTGCCGCGAAGTGTTTCGGGCACACGATAACCGGCCGGCCATTCTGTACGCCTTTTGTGATCTCGCAGGCACAGACTCCTGTCAGGTACGGATCTTCAGAAAAATATTCAAAATTTCTGCCGCACAGCGGATTTCTGTGGAGATTCACAGCAGGAGCAAGCCAGACATTCACCTGCTGATCTTCACATTCTTTCCCTACTGCATCTCCAAACATCTGCCACAGTTTCCTGTCGAACGAGCAGGCTATGAGCATTTCCGTCGGCCAGGCAATACCGCCGATCCCGGCCGGGCCGTCTTTATAGAAAATGGACTTGATCCCTTTTTCCTCAATTGCCGGAGAAACATATCCCGGATATCCTGTCGGGTGGTTGTTTGTTGTAATCGGTTTTCCTTCACCATCGAAAATCGCAGACGGGTCACTGCGGTCCCCCACAGCCGCAAAGGGAGTGCCCGGCCCATAGCCCACACAGAGAGAAGCGAGTTCTTCGATGGAGAGCTCCGGCAGATTTTGCTGCGTTTCTTTTTCAGCCTGTCTGCTCTCCCCTCCTGCAAGAATATCCTCTTCCGTTACAGAAATTACCGCCATCCCGGTCACGCCTCCATCAGGTTTCTTCTCACATCTGTCTTCCAGATGGCACCCTGCGTAGTCTTTCTGTGTCAGGAACGAAAGCTTATCTCTGTTGCATTCTAAGATTATCATACGGTTCGCGCACTGTTCTGTAAGGACTGTATCCCCCAGGCGTACCATTCCCACCAGGGAGGTGTCTCTTGATGAATTTCCCATCTTCAGGAGATAATCGCCCGACTCTATGACCCACGCAGCTCTTCCTTCGTCATAAACCGCCAGTTCTCTCCATGGAATCCAAATCTTAACCTTCTCTTTTTCTCCCGGAGCAAGGTCCGCGGTTTTCTCAAATCCCTTCAATTCCTGATAAGGACGTTCCACACCCTCTGCCGGATTTACCTTGGACAGATAAACCTGGATTACCTCTTTCCCTGATATTTCCCCAATATTTTTCACATTGGCTGTCACCATAATACCGCCGTTTTGCTTCTCGGCCGAGGCATCGCTGATTGCAAATTCAGTGTAAGAAAGCCCATAACCAAAGGGGTAAAGCACCGGTTTCCCGAATGTATCAAAATATCGGTAACCGGTATAGATATCTTCCCAGTACACACTCACCGGGCTTTTAGAAAAACCTGTACTTCCGTTTTCTTCTGAGGAAAGGCCGTAGCTCTCATAGTCAAGAACATTCTCCAGATGCTCCTTATCCCATGAGAAATGGTCTGCCGACGGGTAATCTTCATAATGTTCCGCTATGGTCACCGCCAGTTTCCCGGAGGGATTGGTCTCCCCCGTTAAAATGCCAGCTAGCGCAGAAGCCCCTTCTTCCCCTGGGATTCCAATAAACAGAAGGCTTTTTATATTTGCATACTTTCTCACCCAGGACAGATCGATCAGCCCGTTAACATTCAAGGCTACCACTACATTTGTAAAATGACTGCAGACTTCCTTCAGCAGACTTTCTTCTGAATTAGTCAGGTAATAATCCTCTGAAAGGTGACGGTCACACTCCTCACCGCCAGAATTTCTGCCAATTACAATAAGTGCTGTGTCAGTTTTTTCTGCCGCCTGGTCAATAAGTGTGCCGGGCACTTCGTACTCATCAAGCGGAGCGCGGTATTTGCCGAATATTTCATACATAATTCCACTGTTTACCATCTCACTGACTTTAGTCCAGTCAAACTCATCCTCTTCCGTGACCCGTTCCTCATTTATCTTATATTCATAAAAGCCCTTTAAAAGTGGCTCAGGTCTGATTCCGCAATTTTCACATTCTTCCAGAATCGTGCCGCATCCGGCCACATTTGCACCGCCGGATCCGTTTCCGGAATATAAAGTGCCAATCTGCGTCCTCCCGAAAAACGCGATCTCTTTCTTCTCTTTTAAAGGAAGCATATGATCTTCGTTTTTCAACAATACAATGGATTCTTCTGCAATCCTTCTGGCAAGTAACTTCCTATCCATCTGTTTTCCTCCTGTCCTGCCGGATATCTTACCCGACCCGCTGTAAGTGTATGCCTAAGCTATACTTTGTCTTTCTGTACTTTCGCATAAAATGCTCTTTTTGCGCCGTCTATCCATCTATCCTCTGTGATCCGGTATGTTCCTTTTAACCGTATATCCTCAGAAGAACTTCCAATTTCTACATCTATCTCTCCTTTTTCCACCTTCCAGCGCATCTGCCTGTCAAGAAATGCTGACTGATCCGCCTGTACTGTAAATGTTACCCGTACTTTCTCTCCCGGTTCCATATGGATTCGCTTAAATCCGGCAAGCTCTTTCACCGGGCGTGTCATACTTGCAAATCTATCCCTGAGATAAAGTTGTACCACTTCATCCCCGGCACAGTTTCCCGCATTCTTTACCACACAGCTGATCTGTACCGATTCTTCTGCTCCAATCTCTGCCGTCGATATATGAATGTCTGAATACTCAAACTGTGTATAAGACAATCCATGTCCAAAGCAATATCTCGGTGTATGGGGAACATCCACATAATTGACGAATCCGATACTCTCCTGCTGATGCCATGCGGAACCGTTTGGGTGATTATAGTAGATTGGAATCTGTCCGGCGTGATATGCCACGGATACTGGCAGTTTGCCGCCCGGATTATATGCTCCCAGCAGGACATCTGCCACAGCCTGCGCTCCCGTTTCCGCCGGGCTCCAGGCTTCTATGACGGCATCCAGATATTGGTCTGCCGTGTCACTGGAGATCGGCCTGCCATCAAAATGGATGCCGATTAAGGGCTTTCCATACACCGATGCAGCTTTAATAAATGCGTCCTGACATTCCGGCAAATTGATGTCGGCAGCGTCCACACCTTCTCCCATGGTCGCCATAGAGCATGTACCGTGCTTTCCTCCCAGAGTGAGGATCACAACATCAGCTTCCCTGACTGCCTGCAGTGCCTCCTCAAATCTGCTCTGATCCTTTCCGGCAACCGGGTATCCATACACATACAGAATCTCCGTATCTGTCATACGCTCCTTTAGTTCTTCTAACAGGCTTCTGCATCCCGGCTTCTGTAAGCGCAGGATGTCGTTAAAGAGTTCTGCTTCATCTGACTGGATCTTTGTACCCGGGACATAATTCACCGGTTCGCCGTCTGGCAGCATTGCCCCGCCGATCTGTCCGGACTCCGGGCTGCCCTCTACCCCTGCGATAGAACTTGCGGCCGCGTAGACCGACTCCATCATGCACAGATGAGTATATCCGCCGAAGAACTTACGGGCACAGTCTGCATGAGGCCCGATCAGGGCCAGCTTCTTGATCTTGCCTGACAAAGGAAGTACCCCGTTGTTTTTCAAAAGCACCATGGATTCCCTTGCCGACCGAAGGGACAGCTCCGCCCCCTCTTTCTCTTCAAAAATCTTTTTGCAGGACTCACCGTCCATTGCGAAAGGTTGTTCAAACAGGCCCATGCGGAATTTCGCTTCCAACACCCTCAGAACTGTCCGGTCCAGCAATTCTGTATCCGCCTGTCCGCTTCGGAACATTTCTTTGAGTTTTTCGCCATAACCGATCGCTTTCGGCATCTCCATGTCCATCCCTGCTTCCATGGCAAGAAATCCTGTTTCTCCAATAGTCTCTCCGATCCGCTGGACTTCGTGGGCATTGCTGATGCCGCCGTAATCACTGATACACAGTCCGTCAAATCCCATTCTCTCCCGAAGAAGTTCTGTCAGTAATCTGTGGGAAACCGAGGCCGGTTCTCCGTCAATGGAATTATAGCAGGGCATTGACTCCTTTGATGATTACATCACACAAATTGAAATACCGATTAAAACTTAATATTAGTCAGTATAATTCTGTATATGACATCCCTCAAAAATCGACAGCCTAATGGTATCAATAATTCTTATAGCAGTGTTTCTATAATATATTAAAAGCCTCTTTGTCCGCTTAAGAGTTTAATCTTACAAAGAAAATGCTAAATCATAAGCCTCCCAGATTGCTGTTTTCAAATTTCCAACCTTTTTAACATCGCCGACTATATGAATATTCGTTTTCCCCTGTTGTGTTCCGCCGTCAACAAGCCTCGTGTCTGGCATATAACCACAGCTCATTATCACGTCGTCGCATTCCAGCTGTATTGTCTTTTCCGCTGTCTCAATGACAATTCCATTTTCAATGATTTCTAAGAGCTTTGCGTTTTTATAAATAGGAACTTCATAATACCGCAATAAGTCTCTCAGACAACTGGAGTTTGCCATGCAGAGTCCCTTGGTCTTTAAAATATCGTCTGCCATTTCCACAATAACCGGTCGTTTTCCTTTCAGCACAAGGTCATAGGCAATCTCGCACCCCGTCAAACCTCCGCCGATTACAGCGACGTCCTTTCCTACTTTTCCCCCCAGCAGATATTCCGTTGCTTCAATAGCTTTTTCCTGTCCCGGAACATCTAGCTTTTTAGGTTTCGCGCCCGTAGCAATGATAATTTCATCTGCTGTCAGCTCAGCCAGAGTTGTAATTTCACAGTTGTATTCCACTTTAATCGGCAGGCTTTCTATTTCTTGTTGAATCCATCTTATAAATTCCTTATCTTTTTCTTTAAATTCAGGTGCTGCTGCAGCGTTAAACACACCGCAGAGCCGGTCACTCTTTTCATAAATTGTTACCTCATGACCTCGGATTGCCGCAATTCGTGCTACAGTCATCCCAGCGATACCCCCGCCGATGACCGCAATACTTTTTGTTACAGCTGCTTTTTTCCCAAAATCATATTTCTGCTCACAGAATGTCCTAGGGTTCAACGCACAATGCCCTTGTGTTTTTCCATCCTCTTCATCGATTTCACAACCAACGCCTTCATAATGATAAATCGGAAGACATGCATTATGACATGCAATGCAAGGAAGAATGTCACTAAATTTCTCCTGTTCCAGTTTTACAATGTATTCCGGATCCGCCAGGAACTGACGTCCGATTCCCATAGCATCCAGTTTTCCTTCTGATATAGATGCTGAAGCTTCATCCGGCTGCATTCTTCCTGCACATACCACAGGAATTTCTACCACTTCTTTTAATCGTGTCACCTCCGCCATGTTACAGTTTAAAGGCATATATACAGGCGGATGCGCCCAGTACCATGAATCGTAAGTCCCATTGTCCGCATTAAGCATATCATATCCTGCATCCTGAAGATATTTTGCGGCTTTCAGCCCTTCCTCAAGATCTCTGCCGGCTTCTGTAAATTTCTCACCATAAACTGCCCCGATACCAAAGCCGATTGTCTTACTGGTTACGGAATACCGAAGGGATACAGGGAATGTGTCACCGCACTGTCGCTTAATCTCCTCTACAACTTCTTTCGCAAACCTGTAGCGGTTATCAAAAGTCCCCCCATACTGATCTGTTCTCCGATTCGTATACTTCGTTGTAAACTGATCCAGCAGATAGCCTTCATGCACGGCATGCACTTCCACACCGTCAAACCCTGTCTCCATACAAAGTTTGGCTGTCTTACCATAGGCATCCACATACTCAAGAATTTCACCTTCCGTCAGTGGTCTATGTATAATTTCTGGAAGCCAACGGTTAGGTAGTTCACTAGGGGCTACAAGAAGATTATCCCAGTCAAACATGGATTTTTGTCCGGTTTCCTTCTCTTTTTCATAAAGTTCCTTTAATGCCAGTGGCATGGTAAATGTTCGTCCCCATCCTGCACCAATCTGCAAAAACACTTTTGCACCGTAACTATGAATTTCTGCTAAAAGCGGCTTTAGTCCTTCGAATATTTCTTTCTGCTCATAAAGCCACTGTTTCCCCACCATACTTCGCAGAGTAACCATTCCGGGAATAATTAAACCTACATGATTCTTTGCACGCTCCACATAATAATCATAGATATCCTCACCAATTTTAAAAATAGGTAAGCAGTCTATCATGTTTGTACCTTCCATTGGTTCCAAAACAAAACGGTTTTTAATCATTACCGTTCCAATTTTAAATGGTTCAAATAAAATTTCGTGTTCTTTTTTCATTTTTTGAACATCCTTCCTCAATTATCCTATTGTGCAAGTAAGCAATTCAACTGACCGATCAGCTGTTCCACCTGTTCTCCCGGCATCTGTCCCAGCAGAGATTTCATCGGCATTTCCCGGATAACTTGCTCTCCCAGCTTCTTGTATTCGTCACTCATACCTTCTGCTGATGCGGCTGCTGTTGCCAATGGAGCCAGCAGTTCCGTAATAACGGGAGCGGTTTTCGTATGATCCAATAATTCTCCGAACGTTGTTGTGAAATCTACGCGAAGGGGCAGTTCTTTCTGTGTTTCAAATACAATATCAGCATGTAATCGGATGTCATCAGAAGCATGGCCGATCAGGATCCGGTATGTTCCGGATGGCGCATACCAGTCCCCGAGACGTTCTTCATAATAGGAAAGATCCCTCGCCAAAATTTCCATCGACACCGTTTTTTCTTCTCCCGGCAGGAGATGAACTTTGGCAAATCCTTTCAATTCCTTGACCGGTCTTTCCGGTGTGCCGCACAGGTCAGCTACGTACAGCTGTACGACTTCTTTTCCTTCTGTCTTTCCTGCATTTTTCACCTTGAAGGAGACCGTCAGGATATCCTCATCCGTCATTTGAGCCGATGACAAATTCAAGTCCCCATAAGCAAATTCCGTGTAAGACAGCCCATGTCCGAATGCATACCGCACCGGGACCTTCTTTGTATCATAATAACGGTATCCGACAAAGATATCCTCGCCATATAACACCCGCTTTCCATTTCCCGGAAAATGAAGGAAGCTCGGATTATCTTCCAGCCGGTACGGGAATGTCTCCGCCAGCCTGCCGGACGGATTCGCTTCTCCGTATAACAGCCGGTCACAGGCTTCGCCAACGCCCTGACCTCCGAGATACATTTCGAGGATCGCGCTTACTTTATCAGCCCATGGCAGCTCTACCGGGCTTCCATTGTGGAGTACAACTACAACATTAGGCTGTACTTTCAGCACTTCTTCAATCAGGCGGTCCTGGCATTGGGGCAGCTTCATGGATGTTCTGTCATACCCTTCTGACTCAAATATCTCAGGCAGCCCGGCAAAGATTACCGCAACATCTGCTTCTGCAGCAGTCCGAAGCGCTTTTTCCAGCTCTTGTTCCGTCATCGCGTCATTTTCCATAGAAAATCCTTTTGCATAAGTCACGCTACGCCCTTTTTCTCCGGCAGCATCCAATGCCGAAACAACCCTGAACGGATTGATATGGCTGGAGCCGCCGCCCTGATACCGCGGCTTTTCGGCAAATTCCCCTATATAGGCAACCTTTCTGTCTGTATTCAGCGGAAGTATACCGTTATTTTCCAGCAGGACCGCACATTCCGTCTCAATATCAGCTGCTTTTTTATGATCTGTTTCCTTATCAGATATAACTTCCGGACGATGCTGCTCTTCACCGGCAAATACAACATTCAATACCCGCTCCACCGCTTCATCCAGCACAGCTTCGTCCAGTCTTCCCTCCTGTACTGCTTGCACAATCTGTCTGTCATTGTATCCTCCGGAATAAGGCATCTCCAGATCCAGTCCGGCCTGCAGTCCTTTCACACGGTTATTTACAGCGCCCCAGTCACTAACGACGCAGCCTTTGTATCCCCATTCTTTTCTCAGGATATCTGTCAGAAGATATCTGTTTTCTGAAGCATATTCTCCATTTATTTTGTTGTAGCTACACATGACGGTTCTTGGAGCTGATTCTTTCACCGCTTCCTCAAACGCAGGCAGGTAGATTTCCCTGAGCGCACGTTCTGACACCTCGGAAGATATCGTCATACGGAGTGTTTCCTGGTTATTCAGTGCGAAGTGCTTAATGCTTGTCCCCACACCCTGACTCTGTACTCCGCGGATATATGCCGATGCCATCCTACCTGCCAGATATGGATCCTCCGACAGATACTCAAAGTTCCGCCCGCATAACGGGCTCCTTTTAATATTCACCGCCGGGCCAAGCAGTATGCTTACATTCTCGGCCTGACACTCCGCTCCCAGCGTCTCTCCCATCCGTTCCATCAGGTCAACATCAAAGCTGGAGGCTGTTGCACAGGCTGCCGGGAAACAAACGGCCTTCACACTTTCATTCAATCCCAGATGATCCGTTTCCCCTTCCTGCTTTCTCAGTCCGTGAGGACCGTCCACCATCATAACTGACGGAATGTTCAGTCGTTTGATTTCTTTCGTATGCCAGTTATCAGCGCCCGAACAGAGACTTGCCTTCTCTTCCAGCGTCATTTCAGAAATCAGTTCCTTTATTCTGTCCATCGCAAAAGTCCTCCATACTTTTCTTAATACTGATTGATCATCTGTGCCTCTGCCTCTTCACGGCTGATCTCACCATTGTTGCATTTTGCCATCAGCTGGACATCATGGTCATTAAGCTTGTAAAGACGAAGTATAAGCAGAGTGCAAATACCCCCGATAATGCCGCCAAGACAGCTGAATGTCCATAATTTATCGGCAAATCCTGCCGCCTGAACAACGCCTTCTCCCTCTCGGAAGCCGATTAAAGTTAACGCAAACACACTGACTGCTGTTGCGATCGCTCCATTTAATTTTGTAAAAAATGTCTGCGCTGCAAACGTTACACCACGCATTTTTAATCCTGTCTTGTACTGTCCATACTCGTAGCAGTCCGGCGTAAACTGATACTGCAGTATAACTGCTATTCCCAGCGGAATTCCTCCTAAAGCATTTAAAATCATAAACACCGTCATATTCTCATACCCGGCTATGAATCTTACAATTCCCAGAAGTAAAGCGAAAACATATGAAATATAGAAGACTTTAAATTTATCATATTTTTTGCATAATTCTACTGCCATAACCGCACCGATTAAGGTCGGAATAATTACCGCCATCGAAACATATGAGGCAGCTTCTTCACCGCCAAGGCAGTACCGAGCAACGTATAAGCCCCAATTTGCACCAACATTAAGCAGGCTGCTGATGAGCGGAGCCGCAAAGAAAATCAATAAATATTTGTTCTTCCGCAGACATTCTACCATATCTCGCAATGTATAACTTTCTTCTGCCCCGTCATTCAGGACTCTTTCTTTTTCAATTACTCTCTCCCTTGCGAACAGACAAATCGGAATCATCATAACACATGACAAAAGAGATAACACAATTACTGTTGTTGACCAGCCGCCTAACCGCTGCCGTACCAACGGCAGGACAATTCCTGTAACAATACCTGCAAAAATAGCAAACATTCTTCCTATGCTGTTTAGTGAAACACGTTCCTTCTGGTCTATTGTCATCGTGGTAACAATACCAAAAATCGGTACATCGCAAAGGGTATAGGCTGTATCCCATAACATATAAGCGAGTGTTGCCCATATGATTTTAGCCGTCATGGAAATCCCGGTAGGTATTATAAAAAGAAGAATAGTTGCCACCGGAATCGCTATGACAGATATTCGAAGCCACGGCAGGAATTTCCCTTTCTTAAAATTCACCTTATCCATGATCATACCGAAGATCGGATCGTTGATGGCATCCCACACTTTCGTGATCAGCGCCACGATCGCAACCAATGCTGCCGTTATGCCGATATCTGTAAAATATGTAGTCATATATCCTATCAGTCCATAGAATACATTCTGTCCCATAAAATACAAACCATAACTGATTTTTTCTCTTTTTGTAACTGCATTTTCCATTTCGTTATCCGTCCTTTCATTGTTTGATTTAATTATAAATAATCCCAAAGGGCAAATCATCAACGATATATAAGCATTTTACCGACGAAACTTAATATAATAATCATCTTTCTAAAAACTGATATAAGTATTCTTCCATCTTAGGCGTCCACCATTCCAGATATCCTGCCTGCGTCGGATGAACCGGATCTGCCATATAAACTTCATATTCTTTTTCAGAAACGTCATTCATCTCCTCGTCATTCCAAAGGTCGATCACGCCTATTCCATATTTATCCTGAAGCTCAAACAATACATCTACCATCTGCTGATACTGTTTACTGTCATATTTTGTTCCGGTATAAAAGATCACGGGACAATTCCATGTCTGCTTTGCATATACAATGATATATTCCATTGCTCCTGTTATCGTCTGTGTATCAAAATCCTCCAGATTTTCTGAACTGCTGATTTCTCCCATCGGCATTTCCTTCGACGCGTCATTCGTGGAAAGCTGACAGACAAATGCATCGAATTTCTCATCTGTACCGATATTATTTTTCATCCTTTGGATATAAGACGTCTTTCCGTTATCCACTAAAGTAGTACCGCTTACGGCTTCTTTTACATACTCACAGCCATTTCTGTAAGAGATATAATCTGCGAAAGAAACATCCATTGAGTACAGACCTAAGGTTACAGATGATCCAAGGTAGCAGATACGCTTCCCTCTAAGAGGGCTGTTTTCTAACGGTTCTATATTTTCCAGACTGTATTTTTCTGCGTTTCCCGGCATTTTTTTCAGTTTGTTCTTCCAGACAAAATCAAACGGTCCTCCACCGCCTACTGCTCCTACTAAATATGTCAGGCCGATTCCCGCGACCAGAATCACAATTAAAACGATTCTTAAGATAATCTTCAATATTTTCTTTTTCATAATCCTTAACTCCTTATTATTTTCAACTTTCATATTAAGAGAACTGGCCGTCTGTATTTACCGGTCAGTTCTCGCAAATACTGTCATTTTGTTTTCTTTGATTCTTTATTCAAACTGATACATTCCGCTTCCTACCTTGTATAATCTGCCATCCGGCATCTTTACAACGGCAGTCGTGTTGCAGGGGATTTTTACTTTCAGCTTAAATTTTCCTTCGTCCATACTCCACCTGACTGCGATTTCCCCGTACTCACTCATATAAGTACGTTTTACACTGGTAAACGCATTATCCGGCTCCGGTGCGATTACAACCTCCTTAAATCCGGGAGCAGCCATATCAATGCCGCTTATCTTCCGGAACATCCAGTCGTCCACGCATCCAAAGGCATAGTGGTTCAGGCTTGTCATAACCGGAGACCCGTCCTCCTTGTAAGAAATGTAATTTTCCCAGATTGTTGTCGCTCCCTGCTTCACCTCATAAAGCCATGACGGGCACTTTGTCTGAAGCAGGATTTTATATGCCTCGTCCATCCTGCCGATCTTACAGAGTGCATCCAGCAGATACGGCGTCGTCAGGAACCCTGTATCCAGACAATCCCCGTTTTCTTCTATCTTGCGAATCAAATGTCCGGCGATACTTTTTTTCTTCCTTTCAGGAGCAAGATCAAATGCGATTGCCAGCACATAACTGCCCATAAAATCAAGAGGCATCTTCCCGTCATCATCGATCAGTCCTTTTTGAATGGCAGATTTCATTCTGGACGCAATGTCATCATAATATAATTCGTCTGATGTATACCCGAGGAGTGCTGCCGTATCTGCCATGATCCGGCAGGAATTCCATCCAAAGATTGGCGCGCAGTATGCAGAAGTATTGACAGGTTTTGCAGCGCTTTGGTCTGCTCCGTCTACTGTCTGGCTCGGTATGAGCCACTCCCCGTACTGATGTCCTGTATTCCACAGATACTGATCAATTTCTTTTGGATGTTTCATCTTGCCTCTACGCTTCTTTGCAGTGTTGATGATATAGTCGCACCACTTTTTCATTGTGTCATACTGTTCTCTCAGTATCCTGATATTTCCTGTAAGCTGATACATGCTCCACGGTACGATACAGGCGGCATCTCCCCATCCTGCTTCTCCCACCGGTTCAAAATTGCGGTATACGATCCGATTCAGTTTCTCCAGTAATTCATAGATTCCGGTAAGGGGGATCACATTGGGGATTGCCCCATTTTTCTGCTGACTGCAGGTCATATTACGCAGCCATCTTGTCAGAAACGGGGTTACATTTTCGTTGAGCATGGCTGTTCTTGCATAAATCTGGATATCTCCGGTCCATCCGCCTTTTTCTCTCTGCGGGCAGTCCGTGGGGATTGAAAACAGATTCGACCGCTGAGACCATCTTGTATTTTCGTAAAGCCGGTTTATATCTTCGTTGGATGTCTCAAAAGTTCCCAGATCCTCATTGTCAGAGGACAGGACAATCGCTGTGAAATCCTCCGGGCTCACCGGCTGATCGCATGTCACTCTCACATAGCGGAATCCATGATATGTAAAATGCGGTGTATATTCTGTGAATTTACCGTTTGAAATATAAATATCACTTTGCTTGTGCCCTGTTTTCTCTGACATGAAAATATTGTTGAAATAGTTTCCATATTGATCCAGAGTTTCAAAATGATCTAATACCATTTTTGTTCCGGCCGGCAGTTTGGTTTTTACCCGCAGAACACCCGCCAGATTCTGCCCGAAGTCAATGATTGTCTCGCCTTTCGGGCTGACCGTCATTCCGACTGCCGGTAATTCCTTTACCGGGCGCACCGGTTCCCCGTACTGAGCTACCAGGTTGACGTAAGATTTTTTGCATGGGATACCTGCTTTCCAGCTGCTGTCATCGAATCCGCAGCAGTTCCAGTTTTCCTGTTCCATCCGTGCGTCATAGAGTTCACCTGCAAACAGATCGGAAGACCGAACCGGACTTTCCGAAACTTTCACCGCATCATCGGACACAACCATTTCACTCGTTCCGTCTTCATAATCAATCTTTATCTGAAATAACACAGAATGTTCGGCTTTAAACTTCCTGCTTCTCGGTTTAAAGTTCGCGCTGTCATACCAACCATCCCCTACCAGCATCCCTATGACATTCTCTCCCTCTCTCAAAACCGAGGTCACATCATAGGTCTGGTAACACAGATATTGGGAATAGACGGTAAATTCCGGCGCAAACTCTCTGTCATCCGGACGCATTCCGTTCATGCTGAGCTGATATGCTCCGTGACAGGTGGCGTAAACGCGCGCTCGTTTTATGCCGTCTCGTACACCAAATTCTTTGCGAAAATATTCTGCCGGGTTCTGCCCGCCGGTTCCGGGTTTTACCTTTTTCATCGGGAACGGAGATTTCACCCACTCGGCCGTCCATTCTTTCTTCATAAATCCTGTCTCAAAGGATGAGGATGCCGCTGCCTTTTCTCCGTTATTAACCGTCACTTCCACTGTCCAGCTATAGTCACTGAGACTTTTCAATGGTTTTCCGTTGTACTCTACAAAAGTACTTTTATCACTTTCTACCACCCCGGAATCCCACACCACTTCTCCCAGACCTGTCACTGTAATATGATAGGATGTCTGCATCACATTCTTTTTGTCACTGGTAATCACCCATGAAAAATAAGGTGCTTCGTCCACGCATGGTCTGTATTGACTGTTTACCTTAAGTCTTGTAAGCTCCATAGCAGCCTTCCTGATCAGAATTTCGCAAGCGCCGTATCCAGCATCTGCGCCTCATCTTTTTTTATCTCTCCTGCGAATGTTTTCGCGACATCTCTAAGCGAAAGCCCATATGCAATATCGGGGATCATATCTACTTCCACCATTTGAGAAAGAAACGCGCGGATATCCGGATGGTTCAGCAGTTCTTCCATTGTCGAGTCTATGCTATATTTCTTCTTTAAAGGCTGTGACGCCTCATAAGCGACTTCATATTCTCCGGCTCTCACACGGCAGATTCCATTTTCTACCTCTTCAAATAATGGATTTTCTATATCCTCATATATGCATTCTGGTGCATATGGAAGAACCACTTCTGCACTTCCGCCGAACGGAACCGTAACAGTGACCGTGATTTTATTATCCTCTGATATCTCCCAGCCGCACTGATAGCATCCGGTTGCCGAATCATAAACAGCTTTTACATATTTAAGTCCATTATTCACTTTCGGACTGATTCGCATCACCTTGCCTCCCGGGCTCTGTTCCATCACATCAATTCCAGCTGCATGGCGGAAGATCCACTCCAATACAGCGCCGTAGGAATAATGATTCAGACTGTTCATCCCCGTGCTGGAGACATGTCCGCTCTCATCCAGTGAATTCCAACGCTCCCACACCGTCGTTGCTCCCAGCTTCACTTCATGGAGCCAGCCCGGGTATTCCTCATTCAGGAGCAGCCGGTATGCCGCATCTGTCATTCCATGATCAGTCAGGACATTGCACAAAAGCGGTGTTCCTACAAACCCGGTATTTAATTTATTTTTATTATCCCTGAGAAGCTTTTGCAGCATCTGCTTTGTCAGTTCTTCATTTTCAGACAGATGATATTTCAGTGCAAGAACAAGCCCTGTCTGCGTCTTCACCGCACATCTGCCTGTAGCAGTAAAATATTCTTCTTTCACGACCTGCCACTGACGGTCTGCGATTTTCTGATACTCCTGTCTCGTTTCTTCCAGTCCAAGCACCTCTGCTGCTTTTGCAACAATCTGTGCACTTGCCGCGTAGTAGATGTCTGCAATGTATGCTTCATCAGTCGCTCCATACACGCTGTTCGCAGCGGCACCTGTACGGTCAAGAGCAAGCCAGTCCCCATAATGGAAAACCTGTCTCCATCCATGATTGTCTCCGTCAATTCTCCGGATATAATCGACCCACGCTTTCATGCTCTCAATCTGGTTTTCGAGTATTGTTTTGTCCCCGCTGAACAGATATACGTTCCAGGGAATGATACATGCGGCGTCTCCCCATGCGCAGGAACATTTTGTCGGTCCGAATGTGGGGACAATCTCCGGAACCATTCCGTCCGCCAGAAGCTGTTCCTGATACAGGTCGTATAAATATTTTCTGTAAAACGCATAGGTATCAGCCAGATAGCTTGCAGTCGCGGAAAATACCTGTGTATCCCCTGTCCAGCCCATCCTCTCATCTCTTTGCGGACAGTCTGTAGGCACATCCAGAAAGTTCCCTTTCATTCCCCATTCGATATTGGAGATCAATTTATTCACAAGATCATTCCCTGTCTCAATTGCCCCGATGCTCTCATAATCGCTGTAAAGAACAAGCGCCGTAAAATCCTCACACGAAAGATCCTTAACCCCGGTCACTTTTACATATCGATAGCCATAGTATGTAAAATGAGGAGTGATCACCTTTTCCGTACCATCAGAAATATAGACATACTCCGACAGCGCAGTTCTCAAATTCTCATTATAAAAGCACCCATTCTGAAGCACCTCGCCTGTCTGGATCCTGATAGCTGTCCCTGCCGGCTCATGCACCCGCAGCCGGAAGATCCCCGTGATCTCCTGCCCCAGATCAAATACCTCTTCTCCGGCAGGAGTATGAATCAGATCTGCCGGCTTCCTCTCCTCCTGTACCTTAACAGGAAGAGATAACCGTTCCATAAGCCGGCCTTTCGGAGCCTTTGCGATCCGCGCAGGAGACTCCTCAACCGGCGGCAGCGTATCATCTCTTCTCTCACCGTCATAGATATTGGAAAACCACAAATTGCTTCTTGTAACTGACCAGGTTTCATCAGAACTGATCACATCTTTCGTTCCGTCTTTATACTCTATGTGAACCTCCGCAATCAGCTTCCACTCGTCACCGTAATATGCTTCCCGTTCCGGATCATTGAAACCGAACCTGCCTTTATACCAGCCGTTTCCGAGAAGAACAGACAGCACACCGCCTTGTTCTGCCTGTTTCGTGATGTCATACGTCTGATACTGGATCCACCGGTCATAATTATTGCAGTACGGAGTCAGATACTCATCACCGATTTTCTCAGGATTATCTTTGTTTTCCCCCAGAAAATATGCTTCATACAATCCCAGGCCGCAAATGTACAGTCTTGCGTTTTTCACTTCTTTTGCCGGACGAATCCTCTTTGAGAAAATCGGATGCCGTTCCTGACTGCTGTCACAGGTAATCCACCTGCCAGTCCACGGTTCATCCATTTTGGCGGTCTCAAAGAACTGCGCGTCTGATTCGATCACTTCCTCTGCATCTGTTGTCACAATGACCTTCCAGTAATATCTTGTATACGGCTGCGGTTCAAATTCCACTCTTGCAGCGAGACTGTCCAACTCTGCCTCCCCCGTGTCGTGACAGATATCTGTGAAGGTTTTGTTCTTGCTGATCACAATCCTTGCATGTTTCTGTTCCTGTCCTCTGCATCCTTTCACTTTCCATGAAAATGCAACAGAATCCATATTAAACCCTATCGGATTTGTGATATGATTTGTTTTTGCTGCATAAATCTTTCCCATGCTGATACTCCTTCTCTATCATTCTTATTCACTTATACCCGATTTTGACCGTTTCTCCCTCATCAGACATATCTGCTCATTCAATTTTTCCTTGGTAATAGGATAACCTTTTGAGAAGATCACAATGGCCACCACATTTACGATTGCCGGCAATATTAGCACACAGAGGACGATCACATTAATTACATTGTCATTCTGTACTGCCGCCTTACTGTCAAATCCTGCTAACTGCAGCAGATACCCCGGAATCGCACCACCGATTCCCATTGCACACTTGGAGACAAAGCTGGAAAGAGATGCGACAGCACCTTCTGCCCTAATTCCCATAGACACTTCGATATAATCTGTATTATCTGCCTGTATTCCATAATTAAGAGGTGCTGCAAAGCCGGCTCCTATTCCTGCAATCAATACAGAGACAATAAGAAGGGGAATGCTCCTCACATCCAACAGACGGATGATTGGTGCCAGTCCTGCAAGTGCAAGTCCAATCGCATACATTTTCTTCTTTCCAAACCTTCCAATCAGATTACCAATGACCATTGTAGCCGGAAAAACAGTAACACATGTAATAAGCGTAATAATAGACGCCAACGTCAGATCTTCAAAAATATATGTATAAAAGTATGTATTTGCTGCATTCACGATATTGCTTCCAATCGAATATAACAGTACAGCAAGGAATGTAATGTACACCGGCTTCTGACTGAGAATCTTGAATAATTCTTTTACAGAATAGCTGTTCTCCATCTGTGGTTTTACACGTTCTTTTACTCCCATGGTTCCTATAATAGAGAAGAAAAAAATCACTGCTGTCATGATCAGAACAAGATTAATATATCCCTGTTTGTTAGAAGTATCTCCAAGAATAAGTGGAGCTGCCACACCGATTACAAGCGCCCCGATCACGTATGCAAGCCCTTTGATTGAACTTAAGCTGTTCCTTTCTTTCATATCTTCTGTCATAACCGGCAGAAGACTGTTCAGCGAAATATCCATGACTGGGAACAACACACCAAGCAGAATATACGATACATATGCGATTGCCAGTTTCCCCGATGTTGATAACATAGGTCCAAACCAAAGTAGAAGGAAATTGGCGCTACACAGAATTGTTCCCAGAATCAATGTCGGTCGGAAATGTCCCATCTTTCTGGTCGGAAGATGGTCGATCATAAACCCAACTAACGGATCGTTAATGGCATCTAGAAAGCGTGCGATCAGGAACAGTGTCGCACATGCAGCAGGACTCAAGCCGCATATATTGGTATAAAAAATTAGTAAATATCCGTTGATCAGTGTCATAACCGGAATGTTTCCAAAGTTTGCCATTGCAAATGACAGCTTTTCTCTCATTTTTATCTTATCTTGATTCATATTTTATTCTCACTTTCCTTCTTCTGCACACAGAGCATTTAACTCCACGATCATCTGCTCGATCGCTTCGCCCGGAATAACGCTTAAAAATGATTTCAGCGGCATCTGCGCAATAATTTCCGGAGTCACAAGTTGTACATCCCCATCTTCTTTCTTAGGTTCTTCTCCCTGTGATATTCCCTCAAGATACTCCATCATTTTCCCTGCTGTCTTCGGGTGGTTCATCAATTCCCCCATTGTAGTGGTCATATCCACAGTGAACGGCAGCAGCACATCAGTGGTAAATGTAAGTTCTGCAGCCTCTCTGATCTCATCGCTGGCATGCCCGATCTGGATCTCATATGTACCTGACGGAGTATACCAGTCGTGAATCTTTGTCTCGTAGTAAGCAAAATCTCTCGCGCAAAGCTCCATTGTAACAGTCTTCTTCTCACCCGGATTCAGAAATACTTTCGCAAACCCTTTTAGTTCTTTCACTGCTCTTGGCACTGTACTGTTTTTGCCGCTGACATAGAGCTGAACCACTTCACTTCCTGCCCTCTTCCCTGTATTCTCCACATCAATGCTCACCTTCAGAATATCTCCATCTTTCATTTCCGCAGAAGAGAGTTTCATATTGCTGTAGCTGAATTCCGTATATGACAGTCCATGGCCGAATGCCCAGCGCACCGGCACTTTCTTCGCATCATAGTAACGGTATCCGACAAAGATATCTTCTCCATAGAGAACAGTCCTGCCGTCTCCGGGGAAATTCAGGTAACTCGGATTGTCTTCCAGACGATATGGGAACGTCTCCGCCAGACGTCCTCCCGGATTTGCCTCCCCAAATAACAGCCGGTCGCTGGCCTCCCCAATGCCTTCTCCTCCCAGATACATCTCCAGAATGGCATTTACAGACTCCGCCCATGGAGTTTCTACGGGACTTCCGTTATGAAGAACCACTACCACATTTTTCTGTATCTCAGCCACAGCCTCTATAAGGCGATTCTGACACTTTGGCAGTTCCATGGATGTTCTGTCATATCCTTCCGACTCAAAGCTGTCCGGCAGTCCGGCAAAGATTACAACTACATCTGCGCCCGCTGCCGCTTCACACGCCTGTTTCAGCTCCTCTTCTGTCATCTCGTCACGCTCTGACGAGAAGCCTTTCACATACTCCACTGCCCTGCCTTTTCTCACCGCAGTTTCCAGAGCCGACACTACGCTGTCCGTATTGATGTGACTCGATCCCCCGCCCTGGTATCGCGGTTTCTTTGCAAATTCCCCGATATAGACTACTTTCTGTTCTTTTTTCAGCGGCAGCACTCCCCTGTTTTCCAGAAGTACGGCGCACTCTGTTTCGATATCTGCCGCTGCTTTGTGATCCTTTTCCCTGTCAAATACAGTCTCCGCTTTCCTGTTATCTGTGTAGGAGAAGACTACTTTCAGTATGCGTTCCACCGTTCTGTCAAGAATTTCTTCCTCCAGTTCTCCATTCTCCACTGCCTGAATAATCTTTCTTGTATTATATCCTCCTGATCCCGGCATCTCCAAGTCAAGACCGGCTTTCAGTCCTTTCACCCGGTCATTTACAGCTCCCCAGTCACTGACCACATATCCTTCAAATCCCCACTCATCCCGCAGGATATCTGTCAGAAGTTTCTTATTCTCTGAAGAAAATACTCCGTTAATCTTATTGTAGCTACACATCACAGTCTTTGGCTGCGCTTTCTTCACCGCCTCCTCAAAAGCCGGCAGATAAATTTCCCGGAAAGCCCGTTCCGATACTTCCGACGATATCTGCATACGGTCTGTTTCCTGATTATTCGCGGCGAAGTGTTTCATACTGGTTCCGATGTCTTTCGACTGTACGCCCCGGATATATGCTGACGCCATCTTTCCTGTCAGATATGGATCTTCGGACATATATTCAAAATTCCTTCCGCAGAGAGGACTGCGTTTGATATTAACTGCAGGGCCGAGGAGCATGCTCACGTTCTCAGCCTGACACTCGTCCCCAAGGATCTGTCCCATACGTTCCATCAGTTCCACATCAAAGCTGGATGCTGTGGCACAGGCTGCCGGAAAGCAGACTGCATTCACACTTTTATTTAGGCCGAGATGATCCGCCGTTCCTTCCTGTTTGCGCAGACCATGCGGGCCGTCTGTCATCATAACGGAAGGAATCCCTAACCTTTCGATTCCCATCGTGTTCCAGAAATCCGCTCCCGAACAAAGTCCTGCTTTTTCCTCCAGTGTCATCTGTCTGATCAATTCTTTCAAGTTTCTGCTCATTATGAAATCCTCCTTAAATAAATTCTTATCTGTTCCTATCTGTGGGCTTCCCAGAAGATGACTGCTTCCTGAAGCCAGTTTTTCACTTTTGTTTCATTTCCTATTCCAAATCCATGTCCCAGTCCGTCAACGATTCTGACCGACACATTTTCTTTGCCCAGTACCTTCTCTAATTCCGGCAGTTTATCTTCCACATTTGCAAAACCGAACTCATCATCCCGCCCTACGATAGAAAATACCGCCAGTCCCTTGTCCTCCGGCAAAGCTTTGATATCCCAGTCCAGACCATACATAGGGAAGATCACCTTCGGTCTTGGCAGATGATTCTTGTGGCAGCAGTCCTCATAATTGGCAAATGAATACGCCGTGGTCATAAGTCCTCCTGCTGAAAAACCAAAGATGGCATAATCATCCATGTTTACAGAAAACTGTTTTTGATGCTCCGTCAGATATCGGATCACTTGTGTCAGTTCCCTCGCGGCAGCCTGTCCCTGCTTTACCTGTTCTGTCTCACCCAGCTGTCTGCCGACCGGATAACTTACGACAAAAACAGAATATCCCATTTTATGCAACTTCATCGCCACAGGATACCCCTCGCAATCAGTTACATTACTGATAAATCCACCTCCCGGAACTACAATGGCAAGTGGTTTTCCCTGTTGTCCCTGATAAAACATTCCCGTCAGATGTGACCTGTACGGATGACCCTTCACTGCTTCCGCAGGATACAGATTCGACACCAGCCTTGCCTGACCTTTCTCAACAAGTCCGGTTAGATAATTGAAAGATTCCAAGGCTGCATCCAATTGTTCCTCACGGCCCTGCGCCTTAAAAAAATCCTTATACTTTACAGGCGCAATGGCTTTCAGCACGTTATCCTCCACATTGAAAAACATATGTTTAAAACCGCCGAATACCGGATGCTGCATGAAAAATCCAACTTTGTCCTCCCCCGTTCCCGGACGGAAATGTCCGTTTTCATCGTAATAGCTGCTTTCCTTTATTTTTGGAAATCCGCAGATGCCAAGAAGTGCCGGTAAAAACATGGCACTTTTTTTGTAGACATATAATGTCGCACCGATTACAAATAATAAAACAATCACCACTACTGCAAAAAATATCTTCATCCTAACCTATGCCTCCTTTTCTTACTGATATCTTACATTATACAGACTAAAATTACATCAACGAAACATAAGTGATTTACCGACCAAACTTAATAAATATCCGAGATTACTCTGTACACCTTTGCCCCCAATATGGTATATTTTAGACAGGTTAAATAAACTGCTGATGACTATAATCACAGTTCATTCATATCTTGAAAAGGAGAGAATATATATGATGACATTATCTGCATTGAATCAATTTCTGAAGCAGCACACTCCCGAAGAAACCCAGCGTCTGAACGGTGTAAAGAAAGATTATTCACAATTTCCTGTTGCCAGAGGTAAGTTTGATACACCCTGTTACCGTTTTGATACGAACCTTGAAGATCTGCGTTCTTTATTTCTTTCAAAGAAAGTTCTTCCGAGTTATTACAACTTCGCTGTTGTAAAACAAGATCGTTTTGAAAACGTACCTCTGCATATCCATGAGTGGCTGGAATTGAGTTATATTTATTCTGGCGCCTGCACAATGACGATAAATAAGACTACATTCAGGCTAAAAGCCGGGCAGATGGTTCTGATCAGCCAGAATGCACCTCATTCTGTCAAAAGATGTTCAGAAAATGATATTATCATCAATTTTCTGCTGACGCGCGAATATCTGAACGGTACTTTTTTTGAACGCCTGTCTCAGGATAATTACCTTACACACTTTTTCATTGAGGCTCTGAACACCACGATGCAGGAAAGCAGGTATATTGTCTTTTCCCCGGAACAAAAACAAAACCGGCTGGCAGATCTTACCAACCAGTTTCTCTGTGAATTTTATTCTCCGTCCGTAACATCCGGGCCTTTTTTAGACAGTCTTTTTACACTGATCACCTGTGAGATGATTAATCTTTTCCAGCACGGTATGGTTCTGGATCACTCCTCAGTGGATCAGATTTATACCATACTCCGATATATCGAAACAAACTTTGCGGACTGTACCCTTTCTTCTACAGCTGAGTTTTTTAATATGCACCCAAACTATCTCTCTGCCTATATCCGCCAGCATACCGGAATCACTTACAAAGAGCTGGTCCAGACACAGCGGCTTTCTCAGGCGGCAAAACTGTTAAGGAGCACCGCACTTTCCACAAATGATATCAGCCTTGCCGTCGGATATCAGAATACCAGCTTTTTCTTTCAGCTGTTCCGCAAGAAATACGGATGTACGCCTATGGAATATCGAAACATGCTTCATGCTTCTGATACGCCAAATATGTGATATGTACATTATTTGTCATATAGAAACTTTTCCGGTAAAGTTACTTTAAAATCTTTCGCCAAATCTCTGAAATTCTGAGGTGAGATTGTCTGTCTTTTATCCGGTCTCATGGACAGCATCTTTACAAGGATTTCCGCGGATTTCTCTACGGTGTGCATTAATCCGAATGTAAGATCAAAGTCTTCCCCTGAGCAGAACATGCCGTGATGCGCCCAGATTGCCACATCATATTCTTTCATCAGGGCACTTGTCGCCACTGCGATCTCACGGCCGCCCGGCACCATCCATCCTACTACACCGATTCCGGAAGGAAATACAACCGGGCACTCGGTCGCCATCTCCCAGAGTTCTCTAGTAAATACTTTATCCTCCAACGGCAGTACAAATGTCAGTGCGATCACATTCGTGGTATGTGCATGATAAATCACCCGGTGCGCTTCATTGGTAACGCCTTTTTTCACTTCATGGTTCATCAGGTGGCTCGGTAGCTCACTGGTCGGTCTGCCTCCGTTTACCAGGCCCCAAAAGATGCGGTAATTCTCTCCTTTTTCATCCAGTTCGATGATGCAGATACTATCCTCCGGATCAATGATGACATTGCGGAAATATTTCCCGCTGCCTGTTACGAGGAAATATTCGCTCGCAAGTCCGGGGACTTTGGTGCCAATCGGTTTCCATTCATTGTCATAATGAAGGAACTCTTTTACCTCCGCCACTTCCTCGTCTTTGATGCGGTAAGACAGGTTGCCGCCGTTTCTCTCGTGCCATCCCTGCTCCCATCCATCGTTACACATACGGATAAATCCCTGTACAAATTTTGTATCCAATACACTCACGGCTTTTCCCTCCTACACTCTTTTTGTCAATACCGTCTCTTCGTATTTCTCAATTTCCCCGAACCACGTACCGTCTTTTGGCGCTCCGCATTCTTCACAATACTCGGCCCACACATCACCAAAGGGCAGTGTTTTTATCTCTTCCTGCTTTACCATCAGCTCTGTCATACGTCCTTCGTCCTGCAGTTGTTTCAGTGTTTCATTTGGTGTCAGCAGTGCATTTAAAAGTGCTTTCTGGAAATTACGGAATCCTACAACCCATGCGGAGATTCTGTTGATGCTCGCGTCAAAATAATCCAAGGCAACTTTATCTACAGAAGACATTCTCCATACAGTAGGCTACGAAAACAGCAGCTTTTTTCACAACAAATTTAAAGAACTGTATGGGAAAACTCCAAAAGAATATCGTAGAGAAAAAGCTGCCGCCTCTTTAGGAGATAGCAACAGCTTTTCAAATGACGTCTAAAATTATTTAACAACATTAAGATAACATACCGTAACCAAGAATACGTCCACTCCCAATCGGATACTGATGCTGCCACACTCCCCTGACGCTATTGCCATTCACTGTCGTACTCGTATTCCCTTCTACGGTATACACAATATCTCCCTCACACTTCTTCACAATCGCCACATAGTCTGTCATGCCGGCGTCTCTCCAGTCGAAGAACATAAGAAGAGCATAAGAGCAAGTTTCGCCTGAGTAACTCAAAACTCACTTTCGTGGTTTCCGTTCCCCGGCAAACTTGATGAGGATTTCGCTCCCCATACCCTCGAATAACGCATATTTATTAATATGCTGTTTTGGCTCCTTGACAGTCACAGCGTAATTTTTTAAATTACGGATTTCTCTTCCCACAAAGATATTCCAATAGGCTTATTCTTATAAGGATATTTTCAAAGGAGGAAACAGCAAGTGGCACGTCCCAAAAAACATAAAGAGTTGAAACGAAATCACCAGATCATGCTGCGCCTGACAGATACAGAATATGAGAATATCTCTTCCAATGCAAAAAACGCTTCACTTCCGGTGGCCGAGTACGCAAGGAAACTTATCACCGGGAAGCCTCCAAAGATCACTTATGAGGTCGTGGCAGATCTTCCTGAGCTGAAAAAGCTGATCGGAGAGTTTGGAAAAATCGGCAGCAATTTGAACCAGATTGCACGGTACTTTAACAGCGGCGGTATTCATTCTCAGGAAATGCGAAAGTATATTCAACAGGGAATTGCAGATATTTATGAAATGAAATATGAAGTTTTGAAAATGGCGGGAGACTTCCACTCCCTCTCTGCGGAACTTTCTTCCATACAGAAAGGAGCTGCCGCTCATGGCCATCCTGAAACATATCACCAGTAAAAATGCGGATTATGGAGAGGCACAGCGCTATCTCATGTTCCAATATGATGAAGCCACCATGAAACCTGTCCTTGATGAAAGCGGCAGGATGATTCCCCGTAAGGAATTCTATCTGGACGGCATAAACTGCGATCCGTTCACTTTTGATATGGAATGTAAGGAACTGAACGCTCAGTATCGTAAAAATCAGACCTTTGATGAAATCAAATCCCATCATTATATTCTGAGTTTCGATCCGAAAGATGCGGCAGACAATGGATTGACCGGAGAACGGGCACAGCAGCTTGGTATAGAATATACCCGCAAAAATTTCCCCGGACACCAGGCTTTAGTCTGCACCCACACAGACGGAAATAACGAAAGCGGTAATATCCATGTGCATATTGTGATTAACAGTCTACGAAAATATGAGGTGGAACGTCGTGGCTTTATGGAGCGTTCCTGCGATTCCCGTGCCGGATATAAACATCATCTCACAAACAATTATCTTGCTTATCTAAAACAGGATGTAATGGATCTATGCCATCGGGAAGGTCTGCACCAGGTAGATCTGCTCTCTCCTGCAGAGAAGAAAATCACCGACCGGGAATATCACGCACGGCGCAGGGGACAGAAAAAGATGAATGAGTTAAACCGGAAGATGCTTGCAGATGGTGTTACGCCACGGAAGACAAAATTTGAGACGCAGAAAGACCAGCTCCGGAGAGCCATTGAGGAAGTCTCTGTCGCTGTCCATTCCCTGGAAGATTTTCAAAAAGTTCTGAGAGAAAAATATAATATTTCACTCAAGGTCAGCCGGGGCCGGCTCAGCTATCTCCACCCGGACCGGCAGAAGTATATCACCGGAAGGAACCTAGGGAGCCATTATGAAAAAGAATATCTTCTTTCTCTGTGGGAGAAAAACGCAAGACAGGAACAGCATCGGCATCCTGAGCCGGAGCGTCCTGCAGATACTCATCAAAATACTATACCGAGTGAACTGCCGGACTTTGTTTTTATCAAATCCGATCTCCGGCTCGTGGCCGATCTGCAGAACTGTGCCAGGGCGCAGCAAAGCGCCGCCTATGCGCAGAAAGCGAAGCTATCCAATCTGCAGCGGATGGCAAGGACTGTTGCCTATATTCAGGAACATGGCTATAATACAGCAGAGGATCTGGAATTAGCTTATGAAGACGCAAAACGCCATGCCACTGGTATGAGGAAAGCGCTCCGTTCCACGGAAAAAAAGCTGAAGCAGGTCAAGGAAAAAATCCACTACACCGGGCAATATCTGGCAAACAAATCCATTTACTGTCAGTTCATCAACAGCAGGAATAAAAATAGTGTCTTCGACACCTCAACTCCCTGCCCCCTCATTCATGAGGGGATTTATGGGTTTTCTTTTTGTTGCAATCCCTTCAT
>NZ_QRHS01000034.1:7653-35052 GCF_003470905.1 Roseburia sp. AM23-20 | reverse complement strand
GGATGGCAGAACAAGGCAGCATCGAGTCATGGATGACTCGTTGTTGCCGGTCACGTCACTCCGCAAAAATCTAACTCAGGCACACTTAGACTTTTCTTATTTTCGTACAACGGAACAAAAATTACTTCGGCTTTGCGCAAGAAGCCACTCACAGACCTACAACACACCATTTGGGCGGGCGATTTATTTCATAAACAAATCATCATTTGGCGGGCAGGTTCATGGAATTATTAACAGTTATCAACAAGCATGGATATTATTGAAACAAATCAGCATAGAAATGGAGAGTAAGATGAATAATAAGTACACAGTCGGAATCATAACAGCAAGCGACAAAGGTTCAAAGGGAGAGCGTGAGGATATCAGTGGAAAACGGATCAGAGAAATACTGCCGTCTGAAAAATACGAAATTATATCCTATCGGGTGCTGCCGGACGAGCAAAAAGAGCTGGAACAGGAAATGATAAGGCTTGCGGATGAATGTAAATGCAGCCTGATCTTAACGACAGGTGGAACCGGATTTTCCCTGCGGGATGTGACACCGGAGGCAACGCTTGCCGTTTGTGACCGGAATGCACCGGGAATTGCGGAGGCAATCCGGGCTTACAGCATGACAATTACGAAGCGTGCCATGTTAAGCCGTGGTGCAAGTGCAATCCGGGGGCAGTCCCTGATCGTAAATCTACCGGGCAGTCCAAAAGCGGTCGAGGAAAGCCTGACTTATATCTTAGATTCGCTGGAACATGGGATGGATATTTTGTTGGGGAGAGATGGGGAATGTGCGCGGAGAGGATAGCTGTGTGGTGCTGAATGAGGTATGTCTGCCGGTTAAAATTTGAGAGATATTTTTAAAATACTATTTTCAAGCTGAGAAAATAGTGTTATACTTATAAAAGAATAACGAGGGTGTTACTGGAGAGATTCCGTAATGCCCTTTTCTGATTCATATGGTTTCCCGTATTATAAGGCAGTTCAAAATTGATGTAGCAGGAAGTTAAGAGTTGCCTATGGTATATGGAATCTTTATAAGAATAATGAAAAATTTAGCAGAAAGGCTGGAAAAAAGATGATTACAGTAAATGCAATGGGCGATACCTGCCCGATTCCGGTAGTAAAAACAAAAAATGCAATCAAAGAGCTTAAAGGTTCTGGTGTTGTGGAGACACTGGTGGATAACGAGATCGCGGTTCAGAATCTGACGAAGATGGCAAAACAGAAAGGCTATGGAGTGAAGTCCGAGAAAATCGCAGAGGGACAGTATAAAGTGACGATGGAGATTGGAGATGGAGCAGCGGACCAGAGTGATGAAATGTCCGTAACAGACACAGAAAAAGAAACCTGTGCTCCGAATGCAATCCATGGCAACACGGTTGTTGTGATCTCTGCAGATCATATGGGTGAGGGCGATAATGAGCTTGGAAAAGTTCTGATCAAGGGCTTTATTTATGCGCTGACAGAGCAGGATGTATTACCGAAAACCATGCTTTTTTATAACGGAGGTGCAAAACTGACCTGTGAGGAATCACCGACACTTGAGGATCTGAAATCATTAGAGGCACAGGGCGTGGAGATTTTAACCTGTGGTACATGCCTTAATCACTATGGACTTACGGATAAACTTCAGGTGGGAAGTGTAACAAATATGTATGTGATTGCTGAGAAAATGACACAGGCAGGAAATATTGTAAAACCATGATTTATTTAGATAATGCGGCCACTACATTTCCAAAACCACCGGAGGTAGAACAAGCCGTCACGGAGGCATTTCATACACTTGGAAATGCAGGAAGAGGAGCACACGCGGCAACACTTGATGCATCTAGGATCATTTATGGAACCAGAGAGCGGCTTGCAGAATTATTTCACGCGGAAGATGCATCACGTATTGCATTTACCTGTAATGTGACAGAAGCGTTAAATATTGCGATTCAGGGTTTATTTGAACCGGGAGATCACGTGATCACATCGGTATGTGAACATAACTCTGTCCTGCGTCCATTGTATCTGATGGAGCAGCGGGGCGTGAAGGTCACATATCTTCCGGCAGATTTTAAGGGACGGATTTTGTATGATGAGCTGGAACGTGCATATCAGTCGGATACGAAAGCAGTTGTGATCACACATGCGTCAAATCTGACAGGAAATGTGACAGATTTAGAACGTATCGCTGCTTTTACAGAAAAACATCATCTTCTGTTAATTGTGGATGCTGCTCAGACCGCCGGAGTACTTCCAATCGATGTGCAGAAACAGAATATCGATGTACTCTGTTTTACCGGTCATAAAGGATTACTTGGCCCGCAGGGAACCGGAGGAATTTATGTGCGGAAAGGTGTGGATATCCGACCGCTTTTAGCGGGAGGAACCGGAGTCAAAAGTTACAGTAAAACGCAGCCGGAAGAAATGCCGACCGCGCTTGAAGCTGGGACATTAAACGGACATGGGATTGCCGGATTGTACGCTGCTTTGGGTTATCTGCAAAAAATGGGCATTGGTATGATCTATAAACGTGAGATGGCTCTGGCAGATCGGTTTTATAATGGCGTAAAAGATATTTCCGGTGTAAACATTTATGGAGATTTTACAACGGAAAACAGAGTGGCAGTTGTCTCATTAAATATCAGGGATTTAGATTCCGGCAGTGTAAGCGACTGGCTCTGGGAAGATTATGAGATCGCAGTCCGTGCGGGGGCACATTGTGCGCCTATGATGCATGAGACGCTTGGAACAAAAGAGCAGGGGGCAGTAAGATTCAGCTTTTCCCATTTTAATACGGATGAGGAAGTGGATGCTGCGGTGCGAGCTGTGCGGGAGATTGCGGAGAAAGCATGACGGAAAGAGTCTGCATAATAAGCGGCAAAGAAAAGAGGATAGATATGAGTTTGGGAAAAAGAAAGCTTCATGAACAGGTGAGGCTGCGTATTTATGGAGATGAGCTTATATTCGGACCTGGCATTGCACAAATTATGGAACTTGTGGAGAAAACGGGATCTCTTTCTGAGGCGTGCCGTCAGATGCAGATGGCATATTCGAAAGGCTGGAGAATTGTAAAACGCGCTGAAAATGAACTTGGCTTTTCACTTATGACCGGAAATAGTGGTGGAAAAGGCGGCGGCAATATGACATTGACAGAACAGGGAAGGAATTTCCTGGAAAAGTATCAGGCGATGGATGCGGAGTTAAAGAAGGATGCACAGACGTTGTTTGAGAAATATTTCACAAATTAATTTATAGAAAATGTCAATAACTCTCATCCTTTCAGGCATAAAACAGAGTGCGCACAGATCACGGAGGTGTAAGACAGATATGGAACAAAATCAGGAAAAAATCATATTTTGCAAGGGTGGCGGATGCACTGCAAAGCTCGGTGCAGGCATTTTAAGCAGAGTGTTAGAGCGTTTGCCGAAAGGTCCGGCAGATGAGAATCTTCTGATCGGATATGACAGCAAGGATGATGCAGCAGTCTATCGTATTTCCGATGATACGGCAATCGTACAGACCCTTGACTTTTTCCCACCAATGGTGGATGATCCGTACACCTTTGGAAAAATTGCGGCGGCAAATGCGCTCAGTGATATCTATGCGATGGGCGGCGAAGTAAAGACAGCATTAAATATCGTATGTTTTCCGGAGAGTATGGATTTGAATATTTTAGGTGAGATCATGCGGGGCGGCTCCGAAAAAGTCATTGAGGCGGGAGGAACACTTGCAGGCGGTCATTCCATTGCCGATACAGATGTGAAGTATGGACTTTCTGTCATGGGAATTGTGCATCCGGACAAGATATATCCGAATAATCAGGGAAAACCGGGTGACAAACTGATCTTAACAAAGAAACTAGGAGTTGGAATTGTCTGTACGGCAAACCGTGTAAAAGAGGCATCTGATGCTGCAATGGAAGCTGCAATTGATTCCATGACAAGACTGAATAAATCTGCTTCACATATATGCCATACATATGATATCCACGCATGTACCGATGTGACTGGATTTGGTTTCTTAGGACATCTGCATGAAATGATGGATGGGAAGTTATCCTGCCGTATTTTTGCAGACCAGGTACCTGTGATAAAAGAGGCACTTGATTATGCGGATGAGTTTTTGTTAACGGCGGCAGGTCAGAAAAACCGGAATCATGTGGGTGAATCTGTTTCATTTGAAAATGTCACTTTTGCAATGGAAGAGGTTTTATTTGATCCACAGACTTCTGGCGGACTGCTGATCGCAGTGCCAGAGAAGCAGGCAGAGGCACTTTTAGCAGATCTAAAGAAGGAAGGGCATCCGGCTGCCATAGTTGGGGAGATCCTTCCAAAATTTGAAAAGGAAATTTATGTGTGTGGATAATTGGAAAATCTGCCTGACGATTCATTACATTAAGATATTTTATAATAATTCCGGACAAAATTTAAATAGTGATATTGGCTCCAACATCACGAAATAAGGTTAGCAGGGATGGAGATCATGAGAGAAAAGAAAAATTACAGAATCATCACATTTCATACCACATCAGCGGCAATGGCAATGGAAAAATATTGCAATGAGAATTCCATCAAAGGACGGCTGATCCCGGTTCCAAGAGAACTTTCTGCAGGGTGTGGACTGGCGTGGAGAATGGAACCGGGAGATTATGAAGTGTCCGGTAAAGAAATTGAAAAATCAGGAATTGAGATGGAACAGAGTGTAGAAATATATATCTAAATAAAAAAATATCATTCTGTTGGAAAAGACAAAATGAGACTGGAAGCCTATGAAAAGGTAAATGGTATGAATATCGCAAATATTATGGGATGTGGTAATCAAAAAGGAAATCTTAGATCGACCAGACAGTATGAGTTTTCTGTTAATCTGCTGCCAAAGATTAAAGTAGAAACCGTTGTAACGGATGAACAGGCACCGGCGATCGTGGACGAGGTTGTAAAGGAGATTCAGACAGGAAACTTTGGCGATGGTAAGATTTTTATTTATGACGTAGAAGATGCGGTCAGAATCAGAACTGGTGAGCATGGTGGTGATGCACTATAAAATACGTCAGTATTGACTTGACAAAAATTATAAGTATGGTTATTCTTATAAAAGATAGCAATGTGCAAGCTGAATGAAAGATAGCCAATGTGGGTAGAGTCCCCACATTGGTTTTCTTTTTTTCTTAATGATAATTGTCTGAAAGGCAGATGAGAAATATTGAAGAAACCATTCATTATAGTAAGAGGCGGTGGCGATCTCGCCACCGGAACCATCCACAGACTCTGGTCGGCAGGATTTCCGGTTCTGGTTCTTGAAGCGGAATATCCGGCAGCGATCCGGCGTCAGGTAGCCATCTGTGAGGCTGTTTATGAGGGCAGTGCCACGGTAGAAGGCATGGAGGCTGTTTTGATCAAAGATGCTATAGAAGCAGAAAAAGTGATCGGCGCTGGAAAAGTTCCGTTACTGGTAGATCCGGACGGAGCAGCCATTGCAGCATTAAAGCCCGATGTGGTCGTTGATGCAATCCTTGCAAAGAAAAATCTCGGAACAACACGCAATATGGCAGCACTTACGGTAGGACTTGGTCCCGGATTTACTGCGGGGGAAGATGTGGATATCGTTATTGAGACAAAGCGAGGACATAATCTTGGCCGGATCATCCGTGAGGGATCAGCTATTCCCAATACCGGAATACCGGGCAATATTGGCGGCTATGCGGCAGAGCGTGTGATTCATGCAGGCGCACCGGGTATTCTTTATAATGTGCATAAGATCGGCGATGTTGTTGAACAGGGCGAGAAAATTGCGTATATCATGAATGAGGATGAAAATGCCAGATATTCGGTAACCGCCACGATCCCCGGTATTATCCGCGGACTGATCCGTGATGGATATCCGGTTACAAAAGGCTTTAAGATTGCAGATATCGATCCGCGCAAAAGCGAACTTTCGAACTGTTTTACCATTTCGGATAAAGCGCGCTGTATTGCAGGCAGTGTGCTTGAAGTTGTCTGTGCTTTTGACACTGACAATTTATCATAAAAAGAAAGGAGCATATGCTTCATGAAACTGATAAAGACAGAAGATGCAGTCGGTCAGGTACTCTGCCACGATATCACACAGATTATTAAGGGTGTTACAAAAGATGCGGTTTTCCGCAAAGGGCATATCATCACAGAAGAAGATATTCTGGTGCTTCTAAGTGTTGGAAAGGATCACATTTACATCTGGGAAAAAGATGACACGATTCTCCATGAAAACGAGGCAGCGCAGATTCTTTATGAGATGTGCAGAAATGACTACATGCATCCATCGGATGTCAAAGAAGGTAAAATTGAACTGATCGCGGATTGCGACGGACTGTTAAAAGTTGATAAAGAAAAATTAAAAAAGGTGAACAGTTTCGGGGAAATGATGATCGCCAGCCGCCATGGAAATACACCAGTGAAGGCAGGGGACAAGCTTGCGGGAACCAGAATCATACCACTTGTCATTAAAAAGGAAAAGATGGAACGCGCAAAAGAAATATGCGAGGATGCTCCTATTTTTACACTAAAGCCATTTCACAAGAAAAAAGCTGCGATCATCACGACGGGAAATGAAGTTTATCACGGAAGGATCGCAGATACTTTTACACCGGTCATCCGGGAAAAATTAGCAGAATATGATACGGAAGTCATTTTTCATGAGACTTTTGATGATGATAACGAAAAGATTACGGACGGCTGTCTTGCGGCGATCGAAGCAGGAGCAGATCTTGTGATCTGTACCGGGGGCATGAGTGTGGACCCGGATGATAAAACACCGCTTGCCATCAAAAATACCGGGGCAGAGATCATTTCTTACGGTGCACCGGTATTACCGGGAGCAATGTTTCTGCTTTCTTATTATAAAGAAAGCATTCCGATCCTTGGACTGCCGGGCTGTGTGATGTATGCAAAGCGTACGATTTTTGATCTGGTGCTGCCGCGCATTATGGCAGATGACAAAGTGACCGCAGAAGAACTTGCGGCACTTGGCGAGGGTGGACTCTGTTTAAACTGTGAACACTGCATTTTCCCGAACTGTGGATTTGGAAAAGGATGGTAGCAGTAGCATAAGCTACAGAGCAGATTTTGAAATGAGATTTATGGAAAGGCATGAGGAAGTATTTGAATGAAAGATCAGACAGGCAGAGAGATTGATTATATGAGAATTTCGATTACCGATCGCTGCAATCTGCGCTGTAAGTATTGTATGCCTGGCGATATAGAGACAACGGATATGGCGAATCTGCTGACATACGAGGAAATTGTAAAAGTGACAGAGACTGCCGTGTCACTTGGAATCCGGCATGTCCGTCTGACCGGTGGAGAGCCGTTAGTGCGCCGTGGCTGTGTAGAGCTGGTCAAAAAAATAAAAAATATATCAGGCATTGATACGGTTGGAATGACCACAAATGGGGTTCTGCTTGCAGAGTATGCAAGGACTTTGAAAGAAGCAGGACTTGATAGTGTAAATGTCAGCCTGGATACTTTAGATGAGACAGAATTTCAAAGACTGACGGGACGGAATGAATTAAAAGCAGTGTTAGCAGGAATCAGCGCGGCACAGAAAGCGGAAATTCCGGTAAAGATCAATACGGTTCATTATAAAAATCTGGACTGGAGAGCCGTTCTTGCTTACGCAGATGAAAGGCAGATACCGGTACGTTTTATTGAGATGATGCCGATCGGATATGGTGCAGATTATACCGGAAGATCCAATGAAGAATTGTTCCGGCAGATCGAGGACATATATGGAAATGCCTGTGCGATGGAACCAGATCGAAAAGTGGAATCTGAAAAAGCCGGAGAGCAGGAAGTTACAGTGAAGCTGCCATATAAAAACTATGGCGCAGGACCTGCAGTTTACTGCCATTTTCCGGGATTAAATATAGATGTCGGCTTTATCAGCGCCATACATCATAAATTTTGTAAGAACTGTAATCGTATCCGTCTCACCTCCGAAGGATATTTAAAATTATGCCTCTGTTATGAAAAAGGTGTTGATCTAAGAGCAGTCCTCAGGGATCCCCAAAAGGAACAGACCTTACAGAAAGTGATGAAAGAGGCAGTTTTAGAAAAACCTATGGAACACTGTTTTGAACAGATTTCAGAAATGACAGAGCATAAAGCGATGGTACGCATTGGTGGATGAAAGAAACAGACGAAAATTATTTAGAAAGCAGAGCAGTTATATATGGGAATCATAAAAGGAATTTGCATCAGCAAAGAAAGAGGAACAGAAAAGCATGAAGTGCCTGAGGCTGAGTTTATCAGGGACTGGGGCATTCAGGGTGATGCGCATGCAGGAAAATGGCACAGACAGGTCAGTCTGCTGTCCTTTGAAAAAATAGAAGAATTTCGTGCAAAAGGCGCGGATGTAGCGTTTGGAGCATTTGGAGAAAATCTGATCGTGGAGGGATTTGATTTTAAAAACCTTCCAGTCGGTACGCGGTTTCGCTGCGGGGATGTGCTGCTTGAGATGACACAGATCGGAAAAGAGTGTCATTCCCACTGCCAGATTTATCAACGGATGGGAGAATGTATCATGCCGCATGAAGGAGTATTTGCTGTTGTTTTAGAGGGCGGCATCATTCATGTCGGGGATGAACTTATGATAGAATCAGTGTAACACATCCGGAACAGATCAATGAAAAGAGCGCAGAAATGGAGATTGTTATGAGAGAAATTGTGGAAGTTCTTAAGAAAAGAATCAATGAAAAGAAAAATAGTATGCTCATCACTGTGGTAGCGGGACGCGGTTCCATACCGAGGAAAGCAGGTGCTTATATGGTAGTCGGTGAGGATGGCAGGGTGACCGGAACGATCGGCGGCGGTAATCTGGAATACCAGGCAACACTGATGGGACAAAAGCTTCTCGCCGAAAAGAAGAATTATCTGCATGAGTATAATCTGGGGCAGGAAAAATCAGCAGAACTTGGAATGGTATGCGGTGGAAATGCGACCGTCTTATTTTACTATGTGGACGCGGTGGAAGATGCTGTATGGATCGGACAGATGGAAGCGGCAGAAGAAAAAAGAAAACCATTCTGGATCCTTATGCCGTTAGAGCAAGGAAAGGTAAAAATACTGCCGGAGTTTCAGACATCTGCACATCAGTCGGTGACAGAGATTGATGGAGCGCGTTTCTATGCAGAACAATTCTCCTATGATGGAAAAGTTTATATTTTTGGAGGCGGACATTTAGCACAGGAACTTGTCCCGGTGCTGTCACATCTGGGGTTCCGCTGCATTGTTTCGGATGACAGGGAAGAATTTACAAAGCAGGAATTGTTTCCGGGAGCGGAAGAGATACGGCTGATCGATTTTGGAAAACTGGAAGAGACATTTACGATTCATCCGGAAGACTACATTGTGGTCGTCACAAGAGGACATCTCTGCGATACGGATGCAGAGCGTTTTGGATTGAAAACTTCTGCCGGATATATCGGTGTTGTGGGAAGTAAGAAAAAAACAAAATTTGTTTATGATAAGTTGCTTGCAGAAGGATTTACCAAGGAGCAGCTTGCACGCGTGACAGCACCGATCGGAATTGAGATCGGAAGTGAGACTCCGGCGGAGATCGCGATCAGCATTGCGGCACAGCTGATCGAAGTACGTGCGAGAAAAAATCATCATAAAATTAATTTTTAAAAGAAATGGTATAGAAAAAGGAGTTATATGGAGCTGATTTAAGAAGCTGCTTTTTTAGAGCTTTTTAAAATAAAAAAAAGAGGAAAAACAAATGAAACAAAAATGTGTGTGTGTATTACTTTCTGCAGCTATGGCAATGACAATGTTTGCCGGATGTGGAAACAACAAGGATCAGGCGGCAGGTGAAACCAAAGCTGCAGCAGCAGAGCCGTTTGAAGCAACAACGGTAACTGTATTTGCTGCAAAGAGTTTAAATACGGTTATGGAAGAGCTGATCGCAGAGTATAACAAAACACAGCCGAACGTATCGATCGTGGGAAGTTATGACAGTTCAGGAATCCTGATGACACAGATTGAAGAGGGAGCAGCCTGTGATGTATTTTTCTCCGCAGCACAAAAACAGATGGATCAGCTTCAGGATCAGGACGGACTGGTTATCAACGGAACCAGACATAACGTTGTAAACAATCAGGTTTGTGTCGTTACATACAAAGGCAGCGGCACGACGGTAACCGGACTTTCCGATATCGGAAATGCAAAAAGCATTGCACTTGCCGATGGTTCTGTTCCGGTTGGAAAATATACCAGACAGGCAATGGTAAATGCGGGTATGTTAGACAAAGTGGACGATGTTTCACAGATTACGACAACGGAAATCCAGAATGCACTTGGTGGTGTGGATATCAATGAGTGTGCCAATGTAGGAGCCGTAACATCTGCAGTTGCAGAAGGTTCTAATGAAGTCGGAACCGTATATTATTCAGATACTTACGGTTTTGAAGACCGTCTGGAAATCCTAGAAAAAGTTTCGTATGACCTTACCGGAAATGTTATTTATCCGGTGGCACAGATTGTAAATAACGAAGCAGATGAGTTAGAGCAGAGTGCAGCAGAGGACTTTATCAATTTCCTGGTTTCGGATGATGCAAAAACAATTTTCCAGAAATACTACTTTGATACGGATGTTGAATAAAAGGTAAAAATGAAAACAGGAGGCAGTTATGAGTCAGTTGACAGCATATTTAAGTGGACTCGACTGGAGCCCGCTTCTGATATCAATTAAAACCGGAATTGTAGCAACCATTATTTCATTTTTTTTAGGCATCTATGCAGCACGAAAAGTAGTGAAAGCAGGACCGCGCATAAAGGCAGTGGCAGATGGAATTCTGACACTGCCAATGGTGCTGCCACCGACGGTGGCAGGCTTTTTTCTGCTGTTATTGTTCAGCCTGAGGAGACCGTTTGGAGCATATCTTTATGATACGTTTCATTTCAAAGTGGTACAGACCTGGCTTGGCTGTATTTTAGCGGCAACCGTGATCGCATTTCCACTCATGTACCGGAATGCCAGAGCTGCGTTTGAACAGATTGATGTAAATCTGATTTATGCGGCGCAGACACTTGGGATGCCTGAGATCAAAATTTTCTGGAAAGTGGTGGTTCCTGCGGCGGGGCCGGGTATTGCATCCGGAACAGTTTTAACCTTTGCAAGGGCACTTGGTGAGTACGGTGCGACCTCAATGCTTGCAGGAAATATTCCGAAAAAAACAAGTACAATCTCACAGAAAATTGCGATGGTCATCCAGGACGGAGACTATGCGACAGCGGGATTCTGGGTGGTCGTGATATTGATCATTGCATTTTTGGTCATATTTTTGTTAAATATCATCACGGCAAAGAGTATGAAACATGTGAGCAGGTGGTAGCATGAAAAGTACTTCTAATCACTCAGAGCAGAGGCTCTTTCGTGAAGAAGTACTAAGTTTCATGCAGGAAAGGCACTTCTAATCACTCAGAGCAGAGGCTCTTTCGTGAAGAAGTACTAAGTTTCATGCGGAAAAACGCAGGTGTTTTTCATGTGATCGATGGAGAGTATAGGCAAGTGCATTATTTTAAATGGAGATTGGAATGAGTCTGAAAGTAAATATAAAAAAGAAGTTTGGCAGCTTTTGTTTAGACGTCGCGTTCGAGACAGGGCGTGGCGTATTTGCGATTCTTGGGGCATCCGGATGTGGAAAGAGTATGACACTAAAGTGCATAGCCGGAATTGAGACACCGGACGAGGGACGGATCGAATTAAACGGCAGGGTATTATTTGATTCTGCAAAAAAGATCAATCTTACGCCACAGAAACGTCGTGTCGGCTATATGTTTCAGGATTATGCCCTGTTTCCCAATATGACAGTGGAACAGAATATCAAAGCTGGTATGGGAAAATGTCCGGATGAAGAGAAAGTAAAGTCTTATATCAGACGTTTCCGCTTAGAAGGACTTGAAAAACATTACCCCACGCAGCTTTCCGGTGGACAGAAACAGCGTGTAGCGATGGCGCGGATGATCGCTTCAGAGCCGGATATTCTGCTTTTGGATGAACCGTTTTCTGCGCTTGACAGTTATCTCAAGTGGGAGTTAGAGCAGGAAATGCGTGATATGTTAGCAGAGGTGGAAAAGCCGGTACTTTTTGTATCGCACAATCGTGATGAGGTTTATCGTCTGTGTAATATGGTAAGCTGTATCGATCATGGAAAAATGGAAGTCATTGAGGAGACAAAAGAGTTTTTCCATAATCCGAAAACAAAGACAGCGGCTGTGTTATCCGGATGTAAGAACATTTCTGCAGTGGAAATTGTGGATAATAGTCATATAAAAGCGGTGGACTGGGGGATAACTCTGTGCGTTCCGGAAATTCCAAAGGACACAAAAGCGGTTGGTATCCGGGCACATTCGTTTTATCCTGTGGATGCAGAGCCTGTTCAGGATATGAATATTTTAAGGATAGAGGAATACCGCATCATTGAGGATACGTTTGAGTGGAATATTTCATTCCGCCCATCGAAAGAGAGTGGATGGCTTCAGTGGAAAATAGCAAAAACAGAGCAGGAAGATTCGCCAGGACCAATCCCTTCTGGTCTGGCAGTGGATGCAAAAGATATTTTATTGTTGAGGGATAATGCCTATGAATAACCGACAACTGACCATTTTCCGTACAGTGTGTGAAGAAGGAAGCATGACAAAGGCAGCCGAAAAACTTTATATGACACAGCCCGCAGTCAGCCAGACCATCAAGGAGTTAGAGCAGGAGAGCGGTGTCTGCTTTTTAGAGCGTTATAACCGCAAAGTAGTACCGACGGAGAGCGGCAGGCTGCTCTATCAGTATGCGTGTCACATCCTTGGACTGTATCATGATTTAGAACAGCATCTGAAAGAAACGGAAGGTGTGCGGACGATCCGTATCGGTGCAAACCTTTCGGTTGGCGTAAAAATGCTGCGTGGATTTATCCGTACATTTGAAAAAAAATATCCGGACATTCGTGTGAAAGTGACTGTCAGTGGATCGGTAAAGCTGATGGAACTTTTAAGAACGCATCAGATCGATCTGGGTATCATAGAAGATCTGCCTGGTGAGACGGACTATATACAGGAGCCGTTTGCAAAGGACAGGACTCTTGTTGTTGCAGCACCCAGTCATCCGTTGGCGGGCATGGAGCATGTCAGGTTTGAGGATCTGAAAAAAGAAAATTTTCTTTTGCGGGAAAAGGGAGCCGGTGTACGTGACAGGTTTGAAGCTATTTTAAGGACAAAAGACTGCGTAATCGAACCTTTATGGGAGAGCCGGAGCACAAAAGTACTCGTACAGGCGGTGGAAGATGGATTTGGTATTTCGGTACTGCCATATTTTCTGATCGAGGAATATTTAAAGGCTGGCCGTCTGGTGGAAATAAAAGTAGAAGATATTTGTCTTGAAAGAAACTTAAATCTGGTATATCATCCACATAAGGTTTGGAATGATCCACTGCGTGATTTTATGGATATTGTACGTCAATATGGGAATGATGAGAGGTAGAGTAAAATTTCCTATTACATAAAAAAAGAACAGGATTTCTACGGTGGAAATACTGTTCTTTTCTATGCTATAAATGTGTGTGTGTATATAGCAATTAAAATGTATCATAAATTTGATATAACTTCAAATAGGATAAAATTATAGAAAACATAAGTAAATACTTATGAGAACGGAGATAAGATATGAACCTGTTAGATATCATCGGACCTGTAATGGTCGGCCCGTCCAGTTCGCATACGGCGGGAGCCGTCAGAATCGGGAGAGTCAGCCGTAAACTGCTGGCGGAAGAAGTAAAAGAAGCAAAAATATACTTTCATGGTTCGTTCCTTGCGACGGGCAAGGGACACGGCACAGATAAGGCGCTGATTGCCGGATTATTAGGAATGCAGGTGGATGATCCGGCAATACCGGACAGTTTCAGGATTGCGGAGAAGAGAGAAATGAGATTTTCCCTGGAGGGGATCGACCTCGGTGATGTTCATCCAAATTCGGTGAAAATGAATCTGACAGGTATTTCCGGGCGTACACTTGAAGTGATTGCAGCTTCGATCGGAGGCGGGCGGATACAGATCTGCGAGCTTGATGGGATCACTGCCAATTTCAGTGGCGATTATCCGACACTGATCGTGCATAATATCGACCAGCCGGGACATGTTACCGAGGTAACATCCATGCTTGCCCATAAAGGCGTCAATATTGCCACAATGCAGCTTTACCGGAAAAGCAGAGGCGGCAATGCTGTCATGGTCATAGAGTGTGACCAGGAAGTGCCGAAAGAATCACTTGCATGGTTAGAGCACTTAGAGGGTATATTAAAGGTAACGTATTGCAGTCTGGTGGAAGAGTAGAGATTAATACACCTTTTGATACATTAATCAAAATATATCATAGAAAGTTGGAAGTAGTGTGAAAAATAACATTTTTCACACGCAGGAATGGAGATTTTTATGTATGGATCATTACAGGAATTATGTGAATTAGAAGAAGCATCCGGGAAACCATTTTGGAAGATCGTGCAGGAGGATGACTGCCGGGAACAGGGAATCACGGAGGATGTGTCTTTTGGGCAGATGCGCGCGATGTATCAGGCAATGAAGAATGCGGACGAGCGTTATGATGAAAAATTAAAATCCGAGAGCGGGCTTGTCGGCACAGAGGGCAAAAAAATGATGGATGCAAGGGCTGCGGGTAATTTACTATGCGGCGATTTTATTGGGAAAGTCATGGAAAAGGCATTAAAAACCAGTGAGTCGAATGCCTGCATGAAGCGTATCGTGGCGGCGCCGACGGCTGGTTCATGTGGTGTTGTTCCAGCAGTATTTCTGAGTCTGCAGGAAGAAAAGGGATATTCCGAAGAGAAAATGGTGGAGGCATTGTTTGTGGCAGCAGGCATCGGCGGCGTGATCGCAGAGCGGGCTTTTTTAGCTGGTGCAGCGGGCGGCTGTCAGGCGGAGATAGGTTCGGCATCTGCGATGGCGGCTGGCGGTGTCATGCACTTATTAGGAGGCAGTGCAAAAGAGATCGCAAATGCGGCAGCACTGGCATTAAAAAATCTGCTGGGACTTGCCTGTGATCCGGTTGCCGGATTAGTGGAAGTGCCGTGTGTCAAACGAAATGTGATGGGAGCAGTCAATGCGCTGACTTCTGCCGATCTGACGAGAGCCGGCATATTCAGTAAAATTCCGCCGGATGAAGTGATCGATGCGATGCGAAGCATTGGAAGAAGCATGTCCGAAGATATCCGGGAGACAGGAAAAGGTGGACTTGCCGGAACACCGACCGGAGTGGAGATCCGTGAGCGGATGTCCGGGGGCAGACTGTAAGAATGGAATAAAGTTTCAGGGAAAAGTAACCACATGATTACCTGTTTGTACAGGCTGGTAGTTATGTGGTTACTTTTTTTGAATAAAACAGTTGACAACATCACATCATAGTGCTATGGTTAGTTACATAAGTGATGAACCACATAACAAACCAACCATATAATAGAATAAGACATACAGGAATATTCTATTATCACGAAATAAAAATTTGCGAGAAAGGAGCAGCCATGCATGAATGAAATCTTAACGCAGGAGAAATCCATCTATCTGCAGATCGCAGAAATGATCGAGACAGATATTTTAAGGAATATTCTTCTGGAGGAAGAGCGCGTGCCGAGTACGAACGAACTGGCGAAGCTATATGCGATCAACCCGGCGACAGCGGCAAAAGGTGTAAATATATTGGTGGATGAAGGAATCTTATATAAGAAAAGGGGAATCGGCATGTTTGTAGCAGAGGGAGCAAAAGAAAACATTTTAAAACGCAGACGAAATGAATTTTACGATCATTATGTCAAAAAATTATTAGAGGAAGCGGCAAGCATCGGACTGGATAAAGAGGAAGTGATCAAGCTGATACAGTCCGCAGAGTAAGGAATATTACTGGTCACACAGGTGTGTGGACAAATGTAAAAAAAGGAGGAGCAGAATGGAAACAATCGTTTGTAATCATATCAGCAAGAATTATGGGAAAAAGGAGATTTTAAAAAATATAGATTTTACACTGGAAAAAGGAAAAATCTACGGTCTGATCGGGAGAAACGGTGCAGGAAAAACAACACTGTTATCGATCTTATCGGCGCAGAATCCGGCGACAGAGGGAAGTGTAACCTGGAATGGTGAGACCGTCTGGGAGAACAGAAAAGCGTTAGATCACATCTGCTTTTCCAGAGAATTATCGACCAACCTGTATGGAAGCGGTGTCAGTGCATTAAAAGTAAAAGAATACTTAAAAAATGCATCTTATTACTATCCAAACTGGGATCAGAAAATGGCGGATGAGCTGATCGAAAAATTTGAGCTGAATACCAAACAGCGCATCAACAAAATGTCAAAAGGTATGCTTTCTATGGTAACGATCATTGTGGCACTTGCGAGCAAAGCGGATTTTACCTTTTTGGATGAGCCGGTAGCAGGACTGGATGTTGTCATGCGCGAGTATTTTTATCACAAACTGATGGAAGAATACACGGAGACAGGACGTACTTTTGTGATCTCCACGCATATCATTGAGGAAGCGTCAGACCTGATGGAGGAGGTCATCATGATAAAAGATGGCAGACTTTTGCTGAAAGAAAATACACAGGATCTGTTAGAGAGAAGTTATCATGTGAGCGGACTTGCAGAGGTGGTAGATCAGGCAACGGAAGGTTATGAAAAACATCACGAGGAAAAGACGGGACGCAGCAAGAGCGTAACGATCCTTTTAAAAGAAGGTCAGACGCTGCCAGAGGGATATGATGTGACGATCCAGCCGGTAAGTCTGGAGAAGTTATTTGTATCACTGTGTGGATTAACGGATTAGTAATCGTTTTATCCGGTGTAGTGATTTAGAAATCAATGTGCCGGGAAATGGCGGGAGGAATGAAAAATGGAACAATCTAAAATCATAAAAAGGAATTTTCTTTTCTGGGGCAAATATGGTATTCAGATGACAGCAATCCTCATTGGTTTTGTCGTAGTGTATGGTATATTTTTTAGCTTTGGTGACAGTTCGGATGGGGGATTCTGGACGAGTGCAAATTATTTTGCCATTCTGATCGGTATTCTGTTTAACTATATCGGACCGATCAGTTATGGAGGAACATATATCCCGATGGTGCTTTCCTTTGGTTCCGGCAGAAAGGAAGCAGCGTGGGGAGCACAGCTTTTATATGGAGTCTACGCGGTTACTGCATATCTGTTTGTTCTTCTCACAGGGTATCTGTCAGCAGGAAGAGTGGATGGTTTTAAAAACATACTGATCGCGGAAGGATTTGTTCTCTGTGTGGCATTTGGTCAGATCTGTACCGTACTGCAGATGCGTTATGGAAAAAAAGGAATGGTATTTGGAATCTTAATAACAGTTGCAGTCATAGTTTCTATAGGTGCTGGTTTTGTTATGGGAAGCGGTTTGATCGATACGCTTACCACATGGATCGGAAATCTGTCAGGCAGGGTTATTTCGGGAGCACTTTTTGCCGGTGCAGCAGTGGCAATTGTACTTTATGTAATCAGTCTTATCCTGCAGCTTCGTGTGGTATCGAAGTATGAAGTGCGTGTGTGACAGTGTCATACAGGAAATGGATAAATCAAGGTGTTTGTATAGAAAGCTACAACAATATGAAAGGGGTAGAGTGAGAAAATGATTGACAATTTTTTGATACAATGCAAGACAAGAAGGGCAGAAGTGCTGGAGTTTCTTGCTGTTGCGCTGGGCGGTTATGTGTTGGGGATCATTGTTATGATGGTCATCCGCGCAAATACCATGGAAGAGAATGAGTGTGTCACGCTTGGAGTGCTGATCGCTGCGATCATGCTGGGGTTTGTACATTTATTTGGTATCATATTTTCTTTTATCGGGGAATTTAACATGGCGTTGTCAATGGGTGCAACGAGAAAAGCCTATGTGGGAAGTTATGCGTTATTTAACATGGCAGAACTTGCAGGACTGGAACTGCTGTTATTTGTATTTGGAAAGATAGAATTTGCCATCATGGGAGTGATCTATCCGCAGTGTGATGTCATACTGGATCTCACACAGTACTTTCAGTGGAAATACCTTCTGGCGGTTATCATCGGAATGACGATCGTGGAATTGTTTGCAGGAGCTGTGATTCTGCGGTTTGGAATGAAAGCACTCTGGGGTATCTGGGCAGTCTGGATGTTTATCATGCTTGTACCGGTAAAACTGAGTGAAAATGAAATGATAGTAGCAAAAATGCATCAGATTGGTATGCAGATCGGATTCGGAAATATTGCGCAGTATCTGTTCCTTTTGGGTGTGGTCGTGGCAGCCATCATGGCAGTACTGGCATGGAAGCTTCTAAGAAAACAGAGGGTGACGGTGTAAAATAACAAGGCGAAACAAAGAAAGTATCACGACTTAAGAAAAGGTCGGAGAAAGACAGAATAGAATGTATAAAAAAGGCAGAACCGGGGATGAAGCGGTTCTGCCTTTGTTTGATGTAAAATGGATGTGCAGGTTATTTGTTGCTGCGTCTCCAGATGTGCATTTTCTCAGCCTCTTTGATCAGCTCGTCACGGAAATCCGGATGAGCGATGGAGATTAAGGCTTCTGCTTTCTGCCATGCGGAAAGTCCTTTGACATTTACTTTACCATATTCCGTTACAACATAATGTGTGTTAGCACGGGTATCAGTTACGATGGAACCGTTTGCCAATGTCGGGCGGATTCTTGACTGTACCTGTCCGTCTTTGGTCTTAAAGGTCGAGGACAGGCAGATAAAGCTCTTGCCGCCTTTTGATAGGTAAGCACCTAATACGAAGTCTAACTGTCCGCCGGCACCACTGATCTGCTTGATACCTGCTGACTCTGCATTGACCTGACCGAAGAGGTCGATATCAACGGCGTTGTTGATGGAAATAAAGTTATCGAGTGCAGAGATGGAACGGATATCGTTGGTGTAGTCAACCGGAGCGCTCATTAACTCTGGGTTGTCGTCTAAGTAATCGTACATTTTCCTGGTACCTGCACCGAAAGCGTAGGTCTGACGGTAGCGGTCAATATTTTTCTTTGCACCGGTGATCTTTCCGGCTTTTGCGATGTCAACGAATGCATCTACATACATCTCTGTGTGGACACCAAGATCTTTTAAGTCGGACTCCGCGATCAGGGAACCGACAGCGTTTGGCATACCGCCGATACCAAGCTGCAAACATGCACCGTTCGGAATCTCGTCTACGATCAGTTTTGCAACCGTTTTGTCGATATCTGTTGCAGGACCGCCGGCACCAAGCTCGCCGATCGGAGGATTAGAACCCTCTACGATATATGTTACATCGGAAATGTGAATTCCGCATTCTGTTCCGCCAAGGCAGCGCGGCATATTTTCATTTACCTCTACGATGATGTGTTTTGCTCTCTCACACATTGCACCGAGATGGGAGGCACTTGGTCCGAAATTGAAATATCCATGGGAATCCATCGGAGCTACCTGAAACATTGCTACATCATCCGGGCAATCAAGCTCACGGTAGTAACGCGGCAGTTCGGAGTAACGGATCGGTGAATAGAAAGCGCATCCGCGGCTGATCATTTTACGCTCGATACCGGACATATGCCAGGAGTTCCATGTAAAGTGCTCACCGGCATCCTCACGTGCGAAAGTAGCTAACGGTTTTAAAAGGATACCACCGCGCAGGTTTACGTTTGTCAACTCATCGGTACGTTTTGCCAATGCCTGATCAAGGGCATCTACGGTGTTTGTACACCATCCGAAGTCAACCCAGTCCCCGGATTTGATCAATTTTACCGCCTCATCGGCAGATACAAGTTTCTGTTTGTATTCCTGTGAATAATCCATCACAAATACCTCCTCATAATTGTAAAAAATCATGATATAAAAAGATTGTTAAAAAATTACCATAGTCTTATCCTAACACTTTATGGAGGGTTTGACAAGTTAATTAATCTGGCATGATATAGTCTTTGACGCACAGCTTGACAACAAGTGTCAAGCTTGCGAGTGAACAGTAACTCAATTAATTCTCCACCGGCATCGTCCAGCTCTGCGACTCACGGCGGTATTTATCCAACGCTTCCTCATAGCTTGAAACCAGCATGGTATCGGAAGGAATATTCGATTTTGCCTCGGCAAGAAGCAGCTCATAACATTCGACCAATCCGTACAGAGGGAGATCGCCGCTGGTGTGGACATCTAAGATGCTTTCCGTTTCATAGGCAGCATTGTAGAACCAGATGACAGCCTCATTTAAGTCCTTTTGTGCGAGAAAATAGGTGCCAAGTTCATAGCAGATCTCGGAACATGGAGTGGTCAGCATATCCTTCATCGTCAGCTTGAAAAATTCATTTTTGTTGTCCTCTAAGCGGTACACATGCGCGAGTACGCAGGAGGCTTCTTTCATGCCATCATCGGAGAGGTCATGTTCTAAGATATACTGGAAAATCGGTTTTGCATCCTGAAAGTCTTTTGTGTCACCGGTCTTTAACAGCTCTTTGGCATACATCGTGCGGATCTTCGGAGAGAGTTCGTGGCCGCTCTGGAAGTTTTTGATAAAGATGGAAAAGTCACGTTTGCTGTGAAAATTCTGCGGTTTATGTAAAATCTCAACGTCGCTGTCGAAGATTACAGGAGTCAGGCGGACTGTCTCGTGCACCGGATCGACCCAGGTAAAGGTGCGCAGACGTTTGAACAGCTTCGGACGGTATTCTTTTTTTGCATTTAAAACGGTGTCAAAATCAGCGTCCGTCACATATTTCATCTGAACGATCTCGATTTCCGGCAGCAGTGCATTTTTGAGACGCAGAAAACGCTCATGGTTAAATTCATCTAAAACCTCGTCTGCATCGGCGGTATAAATGTAATCCATGTTTGCCTTGGAAAAAGAAAAATTTCTCGCCGCGGAAAAATCGCTTGTCCATTTAAAATCATAGATCTGACTGGTGTATTTTGCAGCGATCTCCTTTGTGTGATCCGTAGAACCGGTATCTACGATGATGATCTCATCCATAAGATCTGCAATTGAATCGAGGCAGCGGGCAAGAACCGCTTCTTCATTTTTTACGATCATGCATAAACTTATCGTAGCCATGGAAAGTCCCCCTGTTTGTGTATGTTTTTTATAATGATTCACAACAGATATATGTAGTGCTGTATATGTCGTATGAAAAAATATAGTCTGCTTTTTTATAGTATTTATTATATCGGACATGGCAGGCAGTTACAAGAAACAGTTTTTGTTTAAAAAATATTTTATAGGCAGCATGGAATGTGCTACAATGGGTAAATGCAAAAATCAGGAAATGAGGAAAACAAATGAACAATGGATGCAGAAAACCATTGTGGTGTGGATCGGTGCACTGCTTTGCTGTGCCTGGTGGCATTGGTGCTGGTCTGCGTGGGGATTTATATTGTAAATTATGGAAAAGAAGAAGCGTGAGAAAGGTGGATGGAAAATGAGTGCAGTTGTGACATTAAAAAAGGGTGAAGGAAGAACGATCAAGGCAGGCGGTGCATGGATTTTTGATAACGAGATCGATACGGTCATGGGAAGTTTTGAAAACGGAGAGACCGTAGTTGTGCATGATTTTGACGGCTATCCGATGGGCAAAGGATTTATCAATACCAATTCAAAAATCCGCATCCGTATGCTGACAAGACATGTGGATCAGGAGATCGACCGCGCTTTTTTACAGATGCGCGTGAAAAATGCATGGGAGTACCGCAAAACAACGGTCGATACATCATCCTGCCGTGTAATCTTCGGGGAAGCAGATTTCCTGCCGGGACTTGTCATTGATAAATATGAGGACGTACTTGTGGTAGAGTGCTTAGCACTTGGCATGGAGCAGTTTAAGGAGACGATCGTTTCCTTATTAAAGGAAGAACTTGGAAAAGACGGCATCAAAGTGCGTGGCGTTTATGAGAGAAGCGATGCCAATGAGCGCACCAAAGAGGGACTTCCAAAGGTAAAAGGATTTATCGGCGAGGAATTTGACACTAACGTTGAGATTACGGAAAACGGTGTCCGTTATCTGGTTGATGTCGTAAACGGACAGAAAACCGGATTTTTCTTAGATCAGAAATACAACCGACTTGCCATGCAGCGCATATGTAAAGGGAAAAAGGTGTTAGACTGCTTTACCCATATGGGCACATTTGCCTTAAATGCAGGACTTGCAGGAGCATCGGATGTCACAGGGCTTGATATTTCCGAGTATGCAGTGGGGCAGGCGAATGAAAATGCACGCAGAAACGGCTTACAGGATACCGTTCATTTCCGCTGCGCAAACGTTCTTGATGAATTGCCGAAATTAGCACAGGACGGTGAACAGTATGATGTTGTCATCTTAGATCCGCCGGCATTTACCAAGTCACGCCAGGCAACGAAAAATGCGATCAAAGGTTATCGTGAAATCAACATGAAAGGTTTAAAACTGGTAAAAGATGGCGGTTATCTTGCCACCTGTTCCTGTTCCCACTTTATGACGCAGGAGCTTTTGGCAAAGACCGTGAAAGAGGCAGCAAAGGCAGCCCATAAGAGACTCCGCCAGGTGGAGTTTAGGACGCAGGCGCCGGATCATCCGATTCTCTGGGCAAATTCCGCAAATGTGCCGGAGAGTTATTATCTGAAGTTTTTTATCTTTCAGGTGGTTGACGAACGCTAGGCGTTCGTCATGAAAAGTAAGGACTGGGAAGTGGTGGAAATGCTTGATTGATAAGGGATGGAAGATATTTGACGTTTACAGAGAAAACCTCGTAAAGTATCGCAAAATATCACAAAACCGTGATTCAAAGTGGTAAGAAAAGTGGTAAGCACCTGAATAGAAAAGTGATAAAGAAATTGCCAGGGCAATGTACCACCCCGGAAGTCAGATTAAAATCTGACATTCGGATGATGATGCATGATCCTGGCAATTTTGTGATTACTTAAAATCACAGGTTTGTTTGTGGTGCATGCTATTTGTTTTAAAGGTAGGAAACCAGCTCATCCATGCCAATGCGCATATCTTTATGACGCTCTGCGGATGCATCCGGTTCATCACTGTATCCGAGTGCTAAGATATTGACCGGTTCTAAGTTTTCCGGAAGGTTCAGTTCTTCTTTTAATATGTCCGGGTTAAAGTAGCAAATCCAGACACTGCCAAGACCAAGCTCGGTTGCCTCAAGCATCATATGGTCGGTCAGGATCGAGGCATCGATGTCGGTTGTGATCTTGCCGTCAAACGGACGCTTCCAGGCTTTTGTCTTATTGGCACAGACGACAATGGCAGCCGGTGCCTGATAAATATTTGCTGCTTTTCCGACTTTTTCCAGTCCTTCTTTGCTTTTTACGACTATAAGGCGTACCGGCTGCATGTTCGCGGCGGTCGGTGCTACGTGGGCAGCCTCTAAGATTTTATCCAGTTTTTCCTGTTCAATTTCTTTTCCTGTGTACTTTCGTACAGAATGTCTCTTTTTTGTAATCTCTAATAATTCCATGATAATCTCCATTCTTGAGCTGTTTTTTGCGCATCTTGAGTTTGTGTGTAAGCACGGATCTTGTGTGTGAAAAATCTTATTTTTCACGCTAATCCTCCATGCTTGAGCTGATTTTTGCACATAATTGAATTTCATGCGGTTTCGCTGGGATAATCCTGTTTATTTCGGATTCTATCTTGTGTTTCTGAACGTTCATGTCTATAATTATATGGAAATGCAGAATATAAGCAAGTATGCACTTTTTTGATATATACTTCCGAAAAAGTAAGTAAGGAGAAACAGATCTATGAACAAGGAATTTAACTGTCCGGTGGAGGCGACGATCTCCCTGATCGGCGGCAAATACAAGTCGGTCATTTTGTTTCATCTGATGGGAAAAACGCTCCGCTACAGTGAACTTCATAAAAAGATACCGAAAGCCACCGATAAAATGCTCGCACAGCAACTTCGGGAACTGGAAAAAGACGGACTTATCAAAAGAACCGTCTATCCGGTTGTCCCGCCCAAAACAGAGTACAACCTGACGGAGTTTGGAGAGAGCCTGTCACCGATCCTAAATGCCATGTGTAACTGGGGAGAGTCCTATCTGAACATTCCGAGTCAGTGTGTGGAAGAGTTGTGAGGCGGAAAGGTTTGAGGGACAAGTGAAAAGCAGGAATACTGTGTCTTGGTGCAGAGCGGGGAACAGAGCACGATGAGAGATTGAGGATTGTGCGCAGGATTTGTGCTTGTGCGTAAACATGAGGTGTCAATGAAAGTGTTGTTTTTATTGAAAAGAATGGAGGATTGAAATGGCAGATAAAAATGCAATGAAAAATAAAAGTGCAATGAGGAACAAAAGTAAAGTTAAAAATAAAGACATAGCGAAAAATAAAGCTGCAGGCAAGAAAAAGTATGCAGTTGATAAAACAATGAAGCAGGAGGCAGAAAAACGAACCGCCGGAAAAATGGGCAAGAAAAAATATGCGGTTGATAAAACAGTGAAGCAGGAAGCAGAAAAGCGAACCATCGGAAAAATGGAAAAGAAGTATGCAGTGACTAAAGCATTTAAAGAAAAAACGGATCATGGAAAATCGGTAAAAGAGAAAAAAGTATCAGGAAAAAACACGTCGGAAAAAATGATCACGAAGAAGCAGAACGCAGACATGTGCCAGTATGCAAAAAAATGCGGTGGTTGCGATTATCAGGGACTTTCCTATGAAAAACAGCTCAAAGAAAAACAGGAATATGTCAGAAAAAATGTCGGTGGATTTTGCAGAGTACTGCCGATCATCGGAATGGAAAATCCGTATCATTACCGCAACAAAGTGCATGCGGTATTTGACATAGCAAAAGGTGGGACAGTTATCTCCGGTGTATACAAAGCAGGAACGCATGATGTGGTAAACATTGATTCCTGCCGCATTGAAGATGAAACAGCGGACGCGATCATCCGTGATATCAGAGGACTTTTACGTTCTTTTAAGATCAAAACATATGATGAGGATACCGGATATGGTCTGCTTCGTCATGTATTGGTTCGCCGTGGTTTTCATAGTGGGGAAGTCATGGTGGTATTAGTACTCGGTTCGCCAATCCTGCCGTCAAAAAATAATTTTGTCAAAGCATTGCGCAAGCTCCATCCGGAGATCACAACCGTTGTCCTTAATGTCAATGACAAAAAAACAAGCATGGTTTTAGGAGAAAAAGAGACGGTAATCTATGGTAAAGGCTACATTGAGGACACACTTTGTGGATGTACATTCCGTATTTCCCCGAAATCTTTTTATCAGGTCAATCCGGTGCAGACAGAGATACTTTATACCAAAGCAATCGAATATGCCGGACTGACAGGAAAAGAGCGGATCGTGGATGCTTACTGCGGTATTGGAACGATTGGTCTTATCGCAGCGTCAAAAGCCAAAGAAGTCATCAGTGTAGAATTAAACCGTGATGCAGTGAAAGATGCCGTGACCAATGCAAAACGCAATGATATCAAAAATGCCCAGTTCTACAATGCCGATGCAGGACAGTTTATGGTAGAAATGGCAGAATACCGTGACGATCAGAAAAAAAATCCGACACCGGCTTCTGGAAAATCAGGAAAAAGAGCAACGCCGGATGGCAATGTGGATGTCGTATTCATGGATCCGCCAAGAGCAGGCAGTGATGAGGCATTTTTATCTTCGGTTGTCCGTCTTGCACCGAAACGCGTGGTGTATATTTCCTGTAATCCGGAGACACTTGCAAGGGATTTAAAGTATCTGACAAAACATGGGTATCAGGCAAAGGAGTGTCAGCCGGTGGACCTTTTTCCTTGGACAAAACATGTGGAAACTGTAATTTTATTGTCCCGAAAAACTCCAGATGCCGAAATTAAGGTAAGATTGGATATGTCGGAATTAGACATAACAAGTGCAGAAAGCAAGGCAACATATAAAGAAATACAGGAATATGTGCAAAATAAATATGACCTGCATGTAACAAATTTATATATAGCACAAGTGAAACGTGAATTTGGAATTATAGAAAGAGAAAATTATAATACAGGTGAAGGAAAGGCAAGAGTGCCACAGGTAACACCTGAAAAACGTGAAGCAATTATAGAAGCTCTTAGATACTTCCAGATGATTGAATAAAAAAGGCTATACAGAAAAAAAGAACTCCTTCGGGGGTTCTTTTTAATTTTTGGAAGAAAGTTAGTGTATAAGCGAAAAATGAAATTTTCATTTTCGGTTTATACCCCTTTTCTTTTCGGTTTTCTATAAAAAATACTGATATTGTTATTATTTTTAAAGAAAAAAAGCTATACAGCAAAATATTTATGAATGTTACTTTGTAAAATCCCAACTTCTTTTCGCTTTAAAAATCAATTTTTGATGTTCCTGATGCTAAAGTGTAAGTTTTATAGTTATTGTGAAAGGTTATCGTGTATTCTGGATTTTTACACTTTATAGTAAAAGTGGAAGAAAAAGTGCTAATTTAGCAAATAAATATGGATATTATAAGGATTTTAAAGATTATAGGTGCAAGTTTTGTAGTTTCAGGTGAAAAAAGTTGCTAAATAATCAAAAAGTGTCACCTAAAAACAAGAAAAGTGGAAGGTAAAGGGGTCAAAAGTGGAAAATAAAAATATAAATTCCATTATAATAGCAACTTTTCTACACCTTAGTTATTTTTTGGAAGAAAGTTGGTGTTTTTTATAGAAAATGAAATATAAAATCCCACTTTTCTTTTCAGTTTTCTCAATAATGAAGAATATAAAACCCCGTTTGTTTCCACTTTTCTAAGCTGTAAAAATATAAATACGAGAGTATCCCAAAGTTTGTGTAAACCTCCAAACTGATGTAAGATAAAATTACTCAGTTTGGAGGTTATTTTTATGGCAAGAAGAAAAGACAGCCCACAAAAAGCAGCAATGAGAGAAATGATGCGTGACTATCTGAAAAATAATGATATCAGCATCAAAGATGGCACCGATGTAAACAGCATCATGCGTGACATGATGTCTGTCATTTTGGAAGGTGCTTTGGATGAAGAACTGGATGAAGAATTAGGATATTCCAAGTATGACTATCGAAACAAAGAAACAGACAATAGTAGAAATGGACATTCCAGCAAAACCATGCACACCAGTTATGGAGATATGGATGTGGCAATCCCAAGGGATCGTAATGGTGATTATGAACCACAGCTGATTAAAAAATATCAGAATACCGTAACTCAGGACATGGAAGAAAAAATACTTTCCATGTATGCCAAGGGAATGACAACTGGAGACATTGAATCCCACATGCGTGAATTATACGATATTGATATTTCTGACAGCACAATCAGCCGGATCACAGACAAAATTCTGCCGATTGTAAAAGAATGGCAGGAACGCCCTTTGGAAGAAGTGTATGCTGTAGTATTGTAAGTACGTAATCATCTGTACCTTGCCTTTT
>NZ_QRHS01000034.1:0-7643 GCF_003470905.1 Roseburia sp. AM23-20 | reverse complement strand
TCTGCCGATTGTAAAAGAATGGCAGGAACGCCCTTTGGAAGAAGTGTATGCTGTAGTATTTATGGATGCAATCCACTATCACGTCCGCAGTGAAGGACGTATTGTAAAACGTGCGGTTTACATTGCCCTTGGTATCGATATGAATGGGAAAAAAGATGTTCTTATATAAATTGAATGGTCAACAGTTTTCATATACAAATCTTACCAAGTGTGTTGGTGTAAGTGATTTGTATTGGACACGTTCAGCATATAGAACAGTAAGAATTGTCACAAGTGGAAAAAACATAAAAGTATATGTAGATGGGACATTATATATAAATTATACAGATACATCACCAATCGAGTCGGGTTCATACGGGTTCTTTTCTCTTAGTCAAGCTGATTCAAGATTTGCTTCTATAACAGGTAAAGCAACATTAGCACATTATATAGCAACATTTAATGCAAATGGTGGTACATTATCTGGAAGTAGCAGTAAGACAGTAACATCCACAAAGACATATGGAACATTACCAACTGCAACCAGAACAGGATATACGTTTGCAGGCTGGTATGATGCCAAAACAGGTGGAAATAAAATAACGTCTACATCTACAGTAGATATTGCAGCAGATACAATATTTTATGCGCGTTGGACACCTATTGACTATACGATTTCTTACAATTTAAATGGTGGCACCGCAAGCAATAAAACGTCTTACAATATAGAAACAGCTACATTTACATTAAACAGTCCGACAAAAGCAGGCTATACATTTACTGGGTGGACAGGAAGTAATGGCACAGCACCACAAAAATCAGTTAGTGTATCAAAAGGTTCTACTGGAAATAAAGCGTATACAGCAGTATTTGAAAAAAATGTTTATACAATAACAATAAGTGAAAATGGAAGCGGTGTATTATCAAATAGTAGTAAAGTTGAATATGCTGACAGTACATCAGTATTCATCGTACCAGCAGATGGCTATACAACAAGTAGCTTAAAAATTGATGGTGTATCAATAACACCAGTAACAAAATATAATTTTTTAAATGTAAAAGTTGATCATAAAGTAGAAGTGATGTTTACAATGACACAGACAAGAAAAATGAGCTTATTTGCAAGTATCTATGACTGGATAGATTTAAAATTGAAATAAATTAATAGCGTCTAAAATTCGACAGCTTCGGCTGTCTTTTTTTGTTGTTCAGTAAAGTTATTGGGTATATAATTATAGAAAGAATACAAAAGTAAGTAGGAAAGTACGGATATGGGAAAGATAGAAAATCTCGAAAAATATATTGATTTGTGCAGTGAGAAAAATATTAGCATCAATGAAAAAATAAACTTTTTGAGAGAAGTAATTGGTGTGTATGGAAGCGAAATAAGCAATATGTCAAGTGGCTTAGATTCGTATGTCCGTCGACATAGAGAGGGGCATAAAATTGATTATGATGGTGACATGGATAAAATAAAAGCCAAATTGATTAATTATAAAGATAATTTGGAGCTGGAAGAACAGAAACGGAAAGATGAATTGGAATTAGCGAGATTAAATCAGGGAAATATTAACGTGTCTGCTAATGCCAATAATTCTAATAATATTAATATAAATATCACATTGGATCAGGCAATAGAAATCATTAATCAGATACCAGATAAAATAGTGACAAAAGAGGAAAAGGAAGAGTTAGAAGATAAATTATCTGGAATAGATGCAGCAGTGAGGAGTGGCAAAAGGGAAAAGGCAAGGGAAAAAATAGTAGGAGTATTAAAATTCTTAGCGGATAAAGGGGCAGATGCATTAATTGCAATATTGCCATATTTAGGACAGATGTCAGGGATAATACAAAACATATAATATGCTTGGAGATATAGAAGAATGGATAATATAGAACAAAGAAAAAAGATCGCTAATATATTAAAAAGGGCAAAAAATACAGCAAAACCAGACAAATGTATTGTGTGTGGGGAAGCACAGACAAGCTTTTGCAATTCCCATTTAATTCCACAAATGATATTAAAAACAATTGCAGAAGATGGAAAATTACTCCATTCTAATGCATTGGTGGGAGTAGAAGTATTGGATATAGAAAAGGGAATTAATAATGCGGGTACATTTCACTTTATATGTAGAAAGTGTGATGGAATACTATTTCAAGATTACGAAAATAGAGATGCATTGATAAATTATCCGTCTGATAATATGTTGGCAGAGATTGCAATGAAGAATATGTTGTTAATGCTTAGTAAACGAGGCGAAGAAAAAGAAATTTTTAACATTATACAGAGAGAAAGCAATGTATTTGAAAACAAGGAAATTTTGGATGAAGTTCAAGGATTAGATACAAAAGAATATTTAGAGGATTTTAGATTTTACAAAGAAATAAGTGATGAAAAAAAATCTGGATGTTTCCAAATCTTATATTGGAAAAAACTTCCTTATGTTACACCTGTGGCGGCGCAGTCACCCATTGCAATATATAAGGATATGAATGGGGATATTGTAAATGATGTATATAGTGAAGATCCGAATTATAGGATACAAAATGTGCATTTATGTATTTTCCCAATTGAGAATGAGACAGTAGTATTATTATTTTGTCATAGAAAAGAAAAAAATTATAAAAAGTTAAGACATCAATTGAATAGCATTTCAGAAGAAAAAAAATTAATGTATATAAATTATATAATGTTTGCCTATACGGAAAATTATTTTTTCTCTAAAAGAATACAGGAAAAGATAGAAACAGATGAAAACCTGAAAAAGCTTAGTAGAGAATTAAACGGGTTACCTAATTTTGGTTATATGGATATTGATAGTATTTTAGAAGAATATGAACCAGTAAAGATGGAGGAAATTCCAAATTTTTTATCGGAAAAATATAGTTTACAGGGGGAGTAGTATGGCATATTATGTGTTTTTAGATACAAATATTTATGAAGAAAGTAATTTTTCATTTGAAAATGGTAAATTTACTAAACTAAAAGATATGACAAAAACAGGAAAGGTAGTATTGTTATATAATGAAGTAATATATAGGGAAGTAAAGCAACACATTGAAAGTTATATAAAAGAAGCTGTCGGAGAATACAATGCTGCTGTAAAAAACAAAGGGTTTGCACCTTTTAGGAATGTTAAGGAATGGGGTGGACATTTGGATTTACTTAATGAACAGAAGTTAATTGGGCAGCAGTGGAAAGCATGGGATGATTATTTAAAGTCATGTTGTGCTATTAAAATTCCAACAAAAAGTGTAAATGTAGATGCCATTTTAGATAATTATTTTAAGAGATTATTGCCGTTTGAGAATAAAAAACCAAATGAATTTAAAGATGCAATAACAATAGAATCTATTCGTGATTATTTTGAAATTATAAAGGAAAATGAGCTTGCGGAAAAATTATTTGTAGTGGCAGTGGATAAGGGAGTAAGAAAATCATTTAGGAATGAAAAATCAATAGTTCCTTTTGATAACCTAAATAAATTTATAAACTATATTATTTTACATACGGAATATTTGGCTGTTGCTATTAATAAAGAAATAGAGAGTGGAGCATTTGATGATTTTATACAAAAGCATATTGTAGATCAAATATATTCAGCAAATTGCAATATAGAGGATTTCTATGATGTTTTTGATATTGATGATGTTGAATATGTGAATCATGAAGTAGGGTATATTGACGTCACAGATGAAGGAACGGCAGAGGTTACATTAGAAATGTCAGCAAAAATTTGTGTAGAATATACAGAAAGAGACGAAGATAATTCATTCTATGATGATGACGAAGATAGATATTTATGGGAAGAATTCGTTGAATATAAAGAATGCCATGGAGTTTCATTTGAAGCCACAATGACATTAAATATTGGTGAACTGGATGAGAAAGCAATAAAAGAGAAAGTTAATGAATTTAATGAATTATTAGAGGAATTTGATGAGTCTATTTTAAATATTACTGTTGAACCTGAAACTATATTTATTCCGAAGGAAACAGTTATTTTAATGAATGACTGGACTCTGCTTAAAAGAGACGAAACAAGAAATACGGTGGACGATTGGGATGAGGAAGAGTATACAGGAGATAAACCTTATACAACTTGTCCAGATTGTGGAAGACCAATATCATTTGAAAATGATGGAGGAAATGGTTTCTGCATAGATTGTGCACCAGAACATTAGAGGTAGAGTATGAAAGATTATATTTGGGATGGAGAAATAGATATGGGATGGGAAGATATGAAGTCCTATCTTATAGAAGTTTCAGATAAATTTGTGCAGAAGGCACTTATTTTAGCAAATCAGTCAAGTAATATTATTGTACAAAAATTAGTAAATGAAAAAAGTATGCAACGATTCGAGGCGGTTATAGATGCACTCTCCGAGAATATGGAGGACATATTTTACTATACATATGAAGATTTAGAAGGTAATGCTGTAAGTGGTCTAAAGATGAAATCTTGGATATTGTTAGGGGCAGCAACTGAAGTTGCACTACAGATATTTTTATCAATATATATTCAAGATTACCAAAGTGCCAATTGGCAACAATGGGAAGAATTTTCTGAAAATGAAGTGAAAAATGCTGTTTTTGACACTCTCAATAATTTGATGGAAGAAGGAAAAATAAAAAGAGAATATGTTCGTTCAATAAAGGAAGCTGTACGTGATGAAATTAAATATCACGTAAAAATCCACCCAATAGAAAAAGTAATGTTAGATGAAATAATTTCCTTTTATGAGATAAACAGAATACTGGATCAGGATGATATAGAAGTATTAAGAAGTATACAAAAGAATAGAAATTGTATTCATGCTTATATGGATCGGAAAATTGGTTTGTGGTCTGAGTTACAATATTGTATAAGATTTTTTTGCGCTTTGTTAGAAACACTGGCATTTAGGATGCCAGAAGAAGTATAAATGTATAGTTGCGATTAAATATGGTTAAGCTAATAGGCGGGAAAAAAACATTGACAAAATAGTTTTTCTGTCATATTATGATTATACAAAGAATTGTTGTGTTTGGTATAATGGTTATATTAAAGACAATGATGGTTGAGTTTTGGTGTGCCACTACCGAAGGCGTTGAAGTGTGGAACAATATAGGTTGGTGTGCTGCTACCAAAGACGTTGAAATGCAGAACGATATAGGTTGGCGTGCCACTGCCAAAGGCGTTGAAGTGTGGAACGATAAAGGGAAGCGTTAGCTTCCCATTTTTTGTATCAGTAGTTTTGTGTATTCCAATGAAAATAGAAAGATGAGCAGACACATATGAAGTTTGATAAAGTACAATTTGTATACATAGATATTAAATATTTAGAATATTTACATGAAATAGAGCCTGAAATCTATTTTGATAAAAATGATCCAAATTACAAATTAAAACCACATTTAGGAATATTATTGAATAATGATGGCAGAGAATATGTAATACCTTTAACTTCAGGGAAAGATAAACATAAGGATTGGGCGGATGTTACTGCAAGTTGGTATAGAATTTATGAGGTAATTGATATTACAGAAGATCCAGTAAAATCAGATGATGTTATTGTGGAAATAAAAAATCAGGATATTTTGAAAAAAATAGATAAAGACAAGCGGAAAGATTATAGACAAAGAGTTTTATCTGTTTTAGATTTACGCAAGATGTTTCCTGTTGACGAAAGTGTATATCAGAAAGTAAAATTTGATATAAGTAGCAGTATGTCGAGGAGCGATAATCAGAGAACATTTTTGATGATTAAAGAATATAATTTTTTAACAGAAATAGCAGATGAAATAGAGAAGAAAGCTACAAAAATATATGATAAACAGATTTCAAAAAATAAAGTTTTAAAGTATCATTGCGATTATCGAAAATTAGAAAAAGCATTTGATGAATATAAGGGAAAATGCTTATTGGGAACTGACATAACCTGAATGGTTAGTCGGTTCTTTTCTATTTATGTATAAATTTACTTTACAAAAAGTAATAAGAGAGTTAACATGCGAGCACAAACAGAGAACAACAGTTATAAAATTGAATAAGGAGGAATTAAGATGCCTGATTTAGAAACTTGGACAGAAGGATGTAAAAACTCAAATTGTAAACTATTTATTACATTATTTGGAAAGGAGCCGCCATTAGAAGATCTGAAAGATAACTATTATGAATTTAGAAATAAGGTTGCTGATTGTCTGTAACTGGTATCTGAAGATTTGGATGATACAGAAGCATTTGAAGAGCATTATAATGAAGTAATGGATTTGAAGGAATCAAATAATATTATGTATCATGCATTTGAAGCAGCATATGAAATAGCTTGTGGAAAGCTTGATACAGATGATGATTTCTATTCAGAATATTATAGCGAAAATGATTGTATGGTAGCATTAATGGAAATGCAGTCATTACATGATAAGATACTGTGCTTTGGCTTAAATGATTTATTTTAGCTATACAGAAAACCAGTAAATTCAAGGCTTTACAGGACATCTGTAAGAATAACCATTGAATAGTTGTATAGATAATTAATGAGGTGTTGTATTTGGTTTACAACAGGTATTGTAAGGATAATACAAGACTACTGTATAGGAAAATACATAATCGCTGTATCGTTATAAATGATATGTTGTAAAGATAGACATAAAAAAGGCTATACAGGGAAATAAGATGAAGTATCTATATACAGGACTATTGTAAATCAGGTTACTTTTTATAAAACATCAATATAAGCATATCTGGCAAAACTTATAGATAATTTAATCCTATTTGAAACAAAGAAAGGCAAAAAATATTATGTTGCCAGTACATTGTTGGATTATGATAGCATTTTACAATACTTGAAAGAGTATAATTTTGCTGGTTATTCTATGATACTTTCTGATAGTAATTATTGGAATTATGCAAGTACAACAATATTATTTGATTATGAAATGTTAAATGAAGAAGTACAAATTAATGAAAAGTAGTATAAGGTCACTTCGGTGGTCTTTTTTATTTGCAATTAAGCCGAAAATCCAACAGTCATATTTATTTTACATTGAAAAGTTTCAAAGTGAGGGGGAATAAATATGGCAGTAGCAATAAAAAGGGTTATAAAGTTTAGCTATGCAAAAATGAATTCGGTGCAATCGGAACAAACCAGAATCCGTGCAAAGAATAAATACAAGAATGACCATATATGTGAGGAATTTAAGAAATTCAATTTACATCCTATTAACAATACAGAAGGACTTACTTATAATCAGTATTTCAAAAAATATTGTAAAAGAAGAACTGGTGGTAAGAAAAAGGTTGATGTTGTAAGTGAAATGGGGGAAAAGGATTTTTATTTAGATAAATTATACACTGGAAAAGGTGGAGGAAAAACAACTTGCTGTGTAGAATCAATGGTAATATCGCTTAATGACAGAATAGATGCAACAGAAGAAGCAATTAAAGCATATCAGGAAGATCCAGACAATCAACAAAAGATGGATGCATTTGTAACATATATCACCAAATCAGATCCAAGATTTAGGAATTGTAGGTTTTTAAATGTAGACTGGCATTTTGATGAAGTATATACACCATATGAAATTCCAATTTACGAAGATGCCAATAGAAGAAGTGTGGAGCATCCCAAAGTTTGTGTAAACCTCCAAACTGATGTAAGATAAAATTACTCAGTTT
>NZ_QRHS01000033.1:0-35195 GCF_003470905.1 Roseburia sp. AM23-20 | reverse complement strand
AAATCAGGCATACTTAGACTTTCTTATTTTCGGACAACGGAACAAAACACTCCCGGCTTAATGCAATTTGCCAATCGTAAACCCCCGTAACCACCCTACACAGGGAAACTCATGTCACTCACAAACCAGCATTTGTCAGATAACTAATTTCAATCCGTATTGTTCTGTGCATTGTAAACGAACTGCATATCCACCAGTTCTTCATACTGGTAAGTCCCCTGATATACATCCGATGCAATGGATACTTCCATATCATTTTTTACTGCTTCCTGCGTGATCACACCATCCATGCTCCAAAGTTCATCTGCATAGGCGCGGTCGATCACGGCTTCTATATCTTCTGGCGGTGTGGTCGGAAATTCTTTTTCTGCAGCCCGGACTGCGATCTCCTTATCCTGCGCCGCAGTCAGAGATTTTAACATCGCATTCACAAAGTGCTGTACTGTTTCCGGATCATTGCTGATTGTCGATTCCGCTACACTTAAAACAGAGTAAGCATAATCTCCTAAATCTGTAAACTGGTAAAATGCATCTGTCCATACCCCCTGCTTCATCCCATCTACAATCTGGGGTTCTGCTGCCCAGGAAATATCTGCCTGACCGCTCTGCACCACAGCAACGGAAGTTGACATGTCTGCCGGCTCTACCATCACAACATCACGATCCGGATCAAGTCCGAGTGAAAGCAAAAGATAGCGCACGCATAAATTTGGGCTGCCGCCAAATCTGCCGGAATTGATCTTCTTGCCTTTGAAATATTGTGCAAGTTCTTCATCCGTATTTCCAGTATATTCTTCACCGACTGCTGCACACAGGTACACATTTGCACGGTTTACACAGTTGCAGACGGCAATTACCGGGTCAGGGCAGTTTCCGGATGCATTCGGGATCGCATTCGAATCCACTCCACCGATCACGCCCCATGCATCCCCGCTCATCACAGATGTCACATGCGAGCCGCCCGTAGCCTGTATCACCTCCACATCAAGTCCTTCCTCCTCAAAAAATCCCTCCTGCTGCCCAACATAAAGTGGAAGATACCCGATCGAATGTAACGGCTCTGCGATCACAATCTTCTTTAGCGCCTCACTCTCCTGCCCTGCCTTATCATCACCGCAGGCTGTCGCCAATAGCACGGCAGCAAATAAAACGCATCCAAAACAACTAAACCATTTCCTTTTTAATATTTTTCTTGTTAACATCTCTGCCTGTTTTCTCTTTTTCATATAATATGGCTTTACGTGCCAAAAGGTGTCTTTACGCCTTACGGTAAATGGCAAGATGTTCCGTCATCCATTTTTCCAGTTCCACCACCGCAAGGTACATTACCATTGCAAGCAGTGACAGCACGATCACCCCAACCCACACTAATGTAGTATCTAAAATAGTGCCCGCATAGATGACCATTCTTCCAAGTCCATGCCCAGATGCGATAAATTCCCCGACGATCGCACCTGCGAGCGCCAAAGAAATATTGATCCGGAGGCTCCCAAGCATCCAGGGAAGCACTGCCGGAACCACAACTTTACCAAAAACCTGCCACCTGGTGGCACCAAGTGAATAAAGCAAAGTTTCCATCGACTCATCCACATTTTCGACGCCGCTGACTGTCGCAAGCGCACATGATATTACTGTCATTAAAAATGCCAGGATTACTTTGGATGAAAAACCGATACCAAACAGCACGATTAAAATTGGTGCAAGTGCCAGCTTTGGCACTGCATTAAACATCACAAGATACGGTTCAAAAATTTTTGCAAATGTCTTTGACCACCAGAATGACAATCCTAACACTGCGCCGCCTAACGTTCCTGCCAGAAAACCACCGATCGTAGACATAGATGTAAAATAGATGTCATATGCAAGATTTTTTTCTTTCCACTGAACGATCGCTGTCCGTACGATCAATGAAGGAGAACTCCAGTAATAATCATCGATCCATCCACACATAGCACTCACTTCCCAAAGGATTAAAATTGCAATTCCAAATAAAATCCTTCCTGTCCGGATGCCTTTTTTCTGTTTTTTCTGCCTTAATTTTTCCTTTCCGTCTGACTGCATTGCCCCAACGGATTTCGGCTCATAATAATATGCTTCATACGCCTTTTTTTCCATCAGACATTCCTCCTGTCAAATGCTGTTTTAAATCCCAGAAATCAGCTTCCAGCATATCTTCCTGCTTTCTTGGACGTTTTAAGTTAACATTGATTTTTTCTTTTACGTAACCAGGCCGTTCCGAAAAAACATAAATGATATCCGACAGATAAATTGCCTCATCGATATCATGCGTCACAAATAAGACTGTTTTATGAAAATCTTCCCAGATCTCTAACAGCCAGTTTTGCATGGACTGTCTTGTCTGCGCATCCAGTGCGCCAAACGGCTCATCTAACAAAATGATCTCCCGGTCATACAAAAGCGTGCGAAGAAGTGCTGCTCTCTGCCTCATTCCACCGGACAGTTCGCACGGATAATTTTTTTCAAATCCCAAAAGTCCATACTTTTCCATCAGGGGCAGTGCCTGTTTTCTCGCTTCCCTCTTCGGCACACCCTTGATTTCAAGTCCCAAAATAATATTGTCGATGATCGTACGCCACGGAAGAAGCATATCTTTTTGCAGCATATAACCAACATAGCCCTTTTCCCCTAAAATGCTTTTCCCGCCGATCGTAATATCTCCCGATGTCGGTGGCAGAAGTCCTGCCACAATGTTAAACAGCGTCGACTTTCCACACCCGCTCGGCCCAATGATCGAAACGAATTTCCCATGTGGTATGGAAAGGTCTATCGGTCGTAATATCTGACGCATTTCCCCATTATTATAAAAGCATTTTGTAATGCCTGAAATTTTTATATCTTCATAAGCCATAACAGCAGCTTCTCTAACTCATTCTTATTGTAATATATTCATATATCCGGCACTTTGACATATAAAAATCCGGAAACAGAGGATCATCCCCCATTTCCGGATCACACACAAATTCTCTTAAAATATTTTCTCTTAAAGCATTTTCTTTTTCTTAAAATATACGATCTCACCTGCAATGATAAATATACTGGCAATGATCACAACCGGATATGCATACTTCCATCGGAACTCCGGCATATTGGGGAAATTCATTCCGTACCATCCTGCGATCAATGTCAAAGGAAGAAAGATCGTTGTGACAACCGTCAGGATACTCATGACTTTATTCTGCTGAACATCGATCAATGACTGGTATAACTCACGGATCTGTACCAGATACTCTCTCAAAAGTTCTACATGGTCATGCAGACGTTCCACACGGTTTGCATAGAGCTGCCAGAGTGACTGCTCCTTATCTGTCAGTATCTGTCCAAAATCACTCTGCATGGCATCTGCCAGATTTACAAGCTGCTCGTAATAAGCATGATACGCCGAAAAGCGTTTCCGGTACCGGAGTATGATCTCATAAAAATGTTCCGGAATCTTTTTTAACAGTTCTTCCTCGATCGAAGCTAATTTTTCTTCCTGCTGCTGCAGATAGATCACATCATCCTCGATCAGCATTTCAAAGATCATGACAAGAAGCTGATTCATACTTATTTCTTCCGGTATGACTTTTTCCAGTTTTCCCAGACATGTCTTTAAAAAACTGCCATCCTCGATCAGTAACAGTTCATCGCCCCTCAGATAAAATCCAAATACAATATAAGTTATTTCACCTTTTAATACGCGCGGTATCTTCATTGTCCCAAACAGACAGTCTCCATAATTTTCCGCCTTACAATACTGCACCGGATTCATACTGCGGTAAAGATTCCGCTTGTGAGGATATTGCCCCTCTAGCTCCTTAAATTCTGCTGTTGACATCAGACAGATTTTTTTTTCACTGTTTAAATGATATTCCTGCATGTTTTATTTTACCAGTTTTGCGATCACCTTCACCAGCGCTTCAATATCAGCACCGGACGTATTGATACACAGGTCATAATTTAATTTGTCCCCCCAGGTCTGTCCGGTAAAAAACTGATAATATTTCGAACGTTTTTTATCCACATCCTGAATATGACGTCTTAACTCTTTATCCGTAAAATGTTCCTGCTCCGGTGCACGTTTTCTGCAGCGTTCCATACGCGATTCTATGTCTGCATAAATAAACAGACGCAGCGGATCTTTATCACGCAGGATATAGTCTGCACTTCTTCCGACAATTACGCAGTCTGATTTTTCTGCAAGTTCCTGCACCAAAAGGCTCTGCTCCCTGTAAACCGCATTGTTCTGCTCCATCACCGGGTCCACGCCCATATAAAAAGTTCTTCCGATCGTGATCGGCATCAGCGTGGAAGGACTGTTTTCCATTACATGCTGTACATAACCTTCTGCAAGTTTTGTCCGCTTCGCAATCTCTGTAATGATCTCATTATCATAATAGGCGATTCCCAGTTCATCCGAAAGTCTCTTTCCAACCTCACGTCCGCCACTGCCAAATTCACGCCCGATCGTTATAATTTTTCCCATATGTATCATCTCCTGATTCGTCATTTTTTATAAATAGACTATAACACTTTCCCACATTAACGTCCAACTCTATTTTTAATCAACGCTCTTTAAAGATTCCGTCATACTGATCGCATCGATCTTCTTTCGCATCAGGCGGTCCACAAACCAGGTAAATACCATGGTCAGCACCAGACTGTATAAAAAGCTGATCTGTTTTACATGCACATCAAAAGACACCATATCCACAACGATCTGGCTCATGACAAACCGGTGCAGAAATATGCCAAGCACAAGTCCTACAAGTGCGCCAAGAAATGTAAGGATCGTGTTTTCCCGGAAAACATATGCTGCTGTCTCATTCTCATAAAAACCAAGCACCTCGATCGTTGCGATCTCACGCACACGCTCTGTAATATTAATATTCGTCAGGTTATATAAAACAATAAATGCAAGTCCCGCTGCACACAGAATGATGACAGCAACGATCAGATCCATACTGCTCATCATACTTGAAAAACGTTCCATATCATCCTGTGAAATATTTACCGCTGCCACATCCGCCATCGCCATTAACGCTGTTCCAAGTAAATGCGCATCTGTACCCTCGGAAACAGACACAAATGCCGTCTTATATTCCGGTTCTGCTTTCATCTGTTCCGCGTAAGTATCTGCCGACAGATACACATAATTATATACAAAATTCTCACAGACACCGCTTACCGTCACCTTAAGCGTTTTCATATCGGAATCCTGCAGTGTCACGGTATCCCCTGTCTTTATTCCAAGTTCATCTGCCACTTTCGCTGAAATAACCGTCTCTCCCTTTTGTGGAAATGCGATCGGCTCCTTTTTTTCCGTATGTAAGTTGATAAACGGCGTTATATCCGAATCCGGATCTGCCATAATAAGGCTGACAGATTTCGTCTTTTCCTCACCGACTAAATCCATGCTCTTTTCTGCCACAAACACAAAGTTTTTTACACCGTCTTTTTCTTTATTTTCCAGTTCATCTTTCTGTTTCTGTGCAACAGACGATGAATAGGTAATCCCGATATCATAAGTCTGTATCTGCGTATACTGCTGCGTTATGATCCCCGTCACGGAATCACGTACCCCGAATCCGGTTACTAAAAGTGCACTGCATCCGCTGATCCCCACGACCATCATAAAAAATCTTTTTTTATACCGGAAAATGTTCCGCATTGACACTTTCTGCAGAAACTTAAGCCTCTTCCAGATAAACGGCAGATATTCGAGAAATACACGTTTTCCGGCTTTCGGTGTCTTCGGACGCATCAGTTCTGCCGCAACCTCCGTCAGTTCCCGCCGGACAGATACAAATGTTGTGCCAACAGAGCAAATAAGCGATACGGTCACGGAAATGACTGCTAATTTCCAGTCAAACACATACACTAACGACTCCATCTTATAGAGCATGCCATACGCATACCAGATTACTTTCGGAAACATTACAGTTCCAAGCGCAAATCCAGCCACGCAGCCGGTCAGTGCTGCCGATCCGGAATAAAACATATATTTTGCCATGATCGTATGCTCACTGTAACCTAATGCCTTTAAAACACCGATCTGCGTCCGCTGTTCTTCCACCATACGGTTCATCGTTGTCACACAGACTAGCGCTGCTACCAGGAAGAAGAAAATCGGAAACACATCCGCAACTCCGTCGACGATACCGGAATCACTTTCAAAACATACATAACCAACATTCGTATCACGCCCAAGCACATAGGTATCCGGCTCTTTTAATTCCTGCAGCGTCTTTTCCCCATCGCTGATCTTTTTTTCAGCTTTTTCTATCTCTTTATTGTAAGTCGAAAGCCCGTCCTCATATTCCTTTTTCCCATCCTCATACTGCTTCTTTGCATTGGATAATTCCGCTTCTTTTTCTGCGATCTGTGTTTTGGATTCTTCTAACTGTTTTTTTGCATTTGCAAGCTGCTTTTCGCCGTCTTCGATCTGGCTTTTCGCATCGTCTAATTGTATTTTCGCATCGTCAAGCTGACTCTTCGTCTCTTCTTTTTTCTCTGCAAGCTGTTTTTTTCCATCCAAAAGTTTCGTCTCTGCTTCCGAACGTACCGTCTGATAGCGTTCTGCTGCAAGATCCTCTGCCAGTGTTTCCCACGCATCCTGTTTCTGGTTTATGTAAGCATCATATTCTTCGCTGTACAGTGGAAAATCGCTGTCAAATTTCACATAGACTTCCGTATAATAATCATCCGCAAATCCTTCTGGCAAAAGATAGGCAAATCCGCTTACCCTGCCATTGCCAAGCGATGTGCTTCCACGCTCAAACTGCGAATACAATGGTGACTGCACAATTCCGGTAATCTTGTACTCCCTGCTCGAAAAATGTTCCAGATCATCCGTATCATTGTTCCCGGAAAGTTTGATCGTTTTTCCGATCATGGATGCATCATAAAGATTGGAATCCACCACACATTCCGATGCATTTTCCGGCAATTTTCCATCCACGAGCACCAGACGGTTGACATTCTCCGTGATGCTGTGCATTTTTATGACACGCTCTTTCCCACCGCTCTCACAGATAATATCAAACGTGACTGCTCCTTCTGCTGCCCTTACATCTTTTTGCTTTTGTATCGTTTCCACTTCGTCCTCTGAAAAACCGACCGTAGAGATCAGGCGGTAATCATAAAGAGATGTCTTATCAAAATAACGCTGTGCCGTTTCTAACATTGCAGGCTGTGTTACCTTAAGTCCCGCAAAAAATCCCACTCCCAATGCAACGATAGCAAGGATGGCTAAAAATCTGCCAAGGCTTTCTCTAATTTCCCTGAATGTTGATTTCCATATCATTGATCTCATAACCATCTACCACTCTATATCTGCAATATCTGCAATGTGCTCATTTTTTCCCATGGACACGACCGTTCCGCTCTTTACCGTAATGATGCGGTCTGCCATCGCTGTCAGTGCCTGATTATGTGTGATAACAACAACCGTCTTTCCTTTTTCGCGGCAGGTATCCTGCAATAATTTTAAAACTGCTTTTCCGGTATTGTAATCGAGTGCCCCGGTCGGTTCATCACAGAGTAAGAGCTTTGGATTTTTGGCAAGTGCACGTGCGATCGCCACGCGCTGCTGTTCTCCACCGGAAAGCTGTGCCGGGAAATTGGATAAACGATCCTTTAATCCGACTTCCTCAAGCACTTTTGCTGCCGGAAGCGGATCTTTACAGATCTGTGCAGCTAATTCAACGTTTTCAAGTGCTGTCAGATTCTGTACGAGGTTGTAAAACTGAAACACAAATCCAATGTCAAAACGCCGGTAGGAAGTAAGCTGTTTTTTGTCGTAGCCTGAAATTTCCTGTCCGTCTAAAAATACCTGTCCACTGCTTAAGGTATCCATTCCTCCTAAAATATTTAAAATAGTAGTTTTTCCGGCGCCGGATGCACCGACGATGACGCAGAATTCTCCTTTTTCGATCTCAAAGTTAACGTCGTGGAGAGCAGTGATATCAAGTTCACCGGTATGGTAGATTTTGCCCACGTTCGAAAAGGTTACAAATGATGGCATGTGATAAGTCCTCTCTTGTTGTGTATGAATTACTTCTATAAACTATAAAAAGTGTAAACCGTCAGGACTTATTTTGCAAATAAAATGTTTCTAAAAAATCCGCTGACACCATTTTCATCTGCTTCTGTTTTTCCAGAATATTTTTCAGGTATTTATCGGCTGTTTCCCTGTCTGCAAACATTTCAAGGTTATCGCAGTTCCGCTCTGGCATACTGCTTCTGTCCCTGACGGCATATTTTTTCTTATGATTTTTCCATACTTCTCTATAAATATCTCTAATTCCTGAATCGTCATTGTGTTTTCCTCTTAGTCGCGATTAAGATTAGGAACTATGTCCTTACACTGATATATTGTCACAAAAATCATTTCGGTTCACGTTAATACGCGGAAATATAAATGCGGAAATATATCAAATGATTTTGATATATTTCCGCATAAATCTGCTGCACTTACATTAGTATTTTACCGCGCCTTCTGTCGGCTATATCTTTCTGATCTTATTTCACACACCCTGCTTCACACTGCAAATCCGGAAAACGACAATTCTGCCCCATCTGCAACCCTGCTGCAGATATTGACTGCCCTGCCCATCACACCGGAAAACTCGTCATCTTTTGTGATCACTTTCATGTACATATGATCACCGTTTACTTCCACGCTCTCCACATCCTCGATCTCTCTCATCTCACGTTCTACTTCTGCCACCTGTGCTTTTGTCAGCTTCTTTGACAAATGATAATATCTTCCCATCAGAACCTCCATTTCCTGCGCATTCTTTGCACACAATCTGTTTTGAACCGTTCCAGAACAATTGGATACGTCATTCATAACTTTTGTTAGTTGTTTCTAATTGTTTATATTATACCCCTGTCAGAAGAAGATGGCGCACGAATAAGTGAGATTATTTATCATTTAACATTTCTTCCATCGTGTGCCAGCCAAGCACCGCACATTTTACACGGGCAGGCATATGAGAGATATCCTGAAGCGAGGATGCCTCCTCAAGTCTGTCAATTTCCTCCGGTGTCGCTTCATCATGAATCATTTTTAAAAATATATCCGAAAGTTCCAGTGCCTCCTCTTTTGTTCTTCCGATGATAAGATCAAGCATCATGTCCGCAGAAGCCTGTGAAACAGCACACCCGCTTCCGGCAAATGCGCCATCCGTTATTTTTCCATCTTCCACCTTAAGCTGAAGTACAATATCATCTCCACAGCTTGGATTCACACCTTCTAATGCAAAATTTGCATCCTTTAAAACCTGCTTATGCAGCGGATGTAAGTTGTGCTCTGTCAGAATCGTATTGTAAAAACTTCTACTCTCCATATCCCATCCTCCTTCGAACGCCGGCAAGACAGTCTAAGAAACGTTCGATATCTTTTTTGTCATTATAAAATGCCAGACTGACACGCGCAGATGACGGCACACCGAGATGTTTTAACAACGGCTGTGCGCAGTGGTGTCCTGCACGGACTGCAATCTGACTGTCATCTAAAATAGAAGCAATATCGTGCGGATGTACACCATCTATCACAAAACTTAAAATACCACCATGTTCCTCCGGTTTGCTGCTTCCTAAGATATGCACATACGGAATCTGATCCATGCCATCAAATAACATTTTTGTCAGCTTTTCTTCCCGCTTTTGAATCGTATCCATTCCGATGTCATTCATATAATCAATAGCTGCCGCAAGTCCGGCGGCTCCTGCCCCATTGACCGTTCCAGCTTCAAATTTATGTGGCAGTTCAGCGTAAACTGCCCCAGTTCTTGTCACCGTCTCGATCATCTCTCCACCTGTTAAAAATGGCGGCATTTCCTCTAACAGTGCTTCTTTCCCGTAAAGCACACCGATTCCCATCGGCGCCATCATTTTATGACCGGAAAATGCAAGAAAGTCAGCGTCCATCGCCGTGACATCCACATTTTCATGCAAAACTGCCTGTGCGGCATCCACTAACACCACACCGCCTTTTTCATGCACCATTTTTATGATTTTTTTCACCGGATTTCGTCTGCCAAGGACATTTGAGACCAGTCCTATCGCTGCAAACTTTGTTTTTTCACCGATGGCATTTGAAATTGCCTCATCTGTAAGGCTTCCGTCCTGTTCACAATCCAGATAAACAAGTTTTGCACCTGTCCTTTCCGCCACCATCTGCCATGGAAGCAGATTGCTGTGATGTTCCATAATTGTGACAAGGATCTCATCCCCTGTTTTTAAATTGGAAAGTCCATAGCTGTATGCCACAAGATTGATACTCTCCGTCGTATTTCTGGTAAAAATGATCTCCCGTTCACTTTTTGCATGAATAAAATCACGCACCTTTTCCCTTGCAGACTCATACTGTTCTGTCGCTGCAAGACCAAGCGAATAAAGTCCCCGCAGGGGATTTGCATTGTATTTTTCATAAAATTCCTGCTCTGCCAAAAGTACCTTTTCCGGTCGCTGTGCGGTTGCAGCATTATCTAAATATACCAGCTGATTGTCTCTTAACAGTGGAAAATCTTTTTTATAATCAGGCATCTTTATCATCCTCCTTCCATATCCGGATGCTGTTTGCGATCATTGTGCATCCAGCATCATCTGGATTTCTTTTTGTATCTCCTCTGACGGGATTTTTGCACAGAGTGCATCAACCCTTGCACGCGCCACAAGACGTTTTGCCTCTTCGCTGTCGAACCCTCTGCTTGCTAAATAAAAGAGCATCTGCTCATCAAGTCTTCCGATCGTCGCACCGTGGCTTCCTTCCACATCTTCTTCCCCACAGAGAATCAATGGTATTGTCTGATTTTCGACACCCTCATCGATCAAAAGCACATCCTCGCTCTCCGCACCTTTCGCACCGGCACATCCTGTGATAAAATCAATCGTTCCGCGGAACAGTTTTTTTGCATTTCCTTTTAAAATGCCGTTTGCATCCATCTGGCTTTCTGTCTTTTTCCCAATATGTCTTGCCACATAGTTCATGTCATAACGGTCATTCCCATCCGCAAGATATCCAATGTCTGCCCGAAATGTACTGTGTGCACCGGCAAGTTCCATCTGACATCCCGCATACAGATCTTTTGCACCAAGCTGCATCTGAAGCAGTTCCACCGATGTATCTTTTTCGCATGCACCGCCGATATCAAGCAGGGCACATGCATTTTTACCTAAAAGCTGTGCGGCATATATTTTTACTTTTGCTCCCTCTTTCGCATCAACCAGTAACTGGTGTATCACTGTCCCACTGCTATTTTTATCAGAGGAAAATATAAAAATGACTTCTATTTCGCTGTCTTTTTCAGCTATAATCTGCATGCGGTTAAAGTAATTTTTTTCTGCATCATACTGATATGAAATAACAACCGGACTTTTTATCTGTACATTTTCTTCGATCCGAAGTGTATCTGCCATATCCTGACTGCCCAGTTCTGATATCTGCGCTCCCATTCCGGTTTTGATTCCTTTTTTTATTTCCCTTTTTTCAAAACTTACACCCTCCGGCAGCTTTCCGTTACTATTATCCGAAGTCTCCACCCCAACTTGCGGTATGCATGGGATGGCATCTGTAACTGCCGTAACCTGTGATTCATTCATCTTAAGCCAGTTCCATGTCTTTGCCGGAAGCTCATTTATAATCCATTCTTTTTCCATCAGCCTATGCTCCCTTCCATCTCAAGCTGGATCAGATTGTTCATTTCCAGTGCATATTCCAGTGGCAGTTCTTTCGATACATCATCCGCAAATCCGCTGACGATCATTGAGCGTGCCTCCTGCTCACTGATGCCGCGTGACATCAGATAAAAAACTGCGTCATCACTGATCCTGCCGATTTTTGCTTCATGCCCGACATCCGCCATAGCGGTTTTGATATCCATTGCCGGGATTGTATCTGATCTTGAAATACCATCCAGCATAAGAGATTCACAGGATACTGCCGCCTTACTGTTTTTCGCTTCTTTTCCAATGACTACAGAACTGCGGAATGTACTGATTCCTCCATCTTTTGAGATTGATTTTGTATTGATGCAGGAAGAAGTATCCGGCGCGTTCTGCACTACTTTTGCACCGGTATCAAGGTTCTGCCCTTTACCGGCAAACGTGATGCCGGTAAATTCCATGTGTGCACCTTTTCCATTTAAAATACTCATCGGATAAAGATACGACGTATGGGAACCAAAAGAACCTGACACCCACTCGATCGTTCCGCCCTCCTCGACTAACGCACGTTTCGTATTCAGGTTGTACATATTTTTTGACCAGTTCTCGATCGTAGAATAACGCAGCTTTGCATTTTTATGAACAAATAATTCCACACATCCTGCATGCAGGTTTGCCAAATTATAACGCGGTGCAGAACACCCTTCGATAAAATGCAGATATGCGCCTTCATCCACGATGATCAGCGTATGTTCAAACTGTCCTGCTCCCGGTGCATTCGGTCTGAAATATGACTGCAATGGGAAGTCTAAGGACACTCCGGGTGGCACATAGACAAACGATCCTCCAGACCAGACGGCTCCGTGCAGTGCCGCAAATTTGTGGTCATTCGGTTTGACCAGTTTCATAAAATGTCTGCGGATCATGTCGGCATATTCGCCCTTCATCGCACTCTCAATGTCACTGTATACAACTCCCTGTGCTTCCACTTCCGCTTTCACATGATGGTAGACCATCTCAGAATCATACTGCGCTCCGACACCTGCCAATGATTTTCGCTCCGCTTCCGGTATTCCAAGTCGTTCAAACGTATCTTTGATCTCTCCCGGCACTTCCGACCATTTTCCGCGCATCTGTGTTTTCGGCCGCACATAAGTCTCAATGTGATCCATATCAAGTCCGTCGATCGGTGGTCCCCAGTCCGGGATTTTCATCTGTCTGTAAATCTGAAGTGATTTCATCCGGAACTCACGCATCCACACCGGATCATCTTTTTCATCTGAAATTTTACGCACGATCTCTTCCGTCAGTCCCGCTTCCATATGGTATGCATCTTTATCATCATTCCGGATATCATAAATCGTGCGGTCGATATCCGCTACATAAGTTTTTTCTTTCATGATCATCCTCATTTCTATCACGGTTTATTTTTTGCACTGTTTTCTGCTCTATTGCAGCTTACTTTTCACACTGTTTTCAGATTATATCGCAGCTTATTTTTCACACTATCTTTATTCCTGCTGACCATAATTTATTTTTACGCCAGATAGTCTTTATATCCTTCGCGGTTGATCTTGTCCACCAGGCTTCCATCCCCGGTCGCAACAATCTGCCCATCCACCATGATATGTGTATAATCCACGTGCAGATGCTCTAAGATCCTGGTGCTGTGTGTGATGATCAATAGTCCTTTGTCATTATTTTTCCGGTATTCCTCAATGCCTGCCGAAACGAGACGTACCGCATCCACATCCAGTCCGGAATCTGTTTCGTCCAAAATTGCAAGTTCTGGTTTTAACAGCATCATCTGTAAAATCTCCGTTTTCTTTTTCTCTCCACCAGAAAATCCAACGTTTAATGCACGGCTTTTATAGGACTCATCCATCTGCAAAATCTTCATTGCAGCATCCACTTCTTTCATAAATGTCCAGATCCGCACTTTATCTCCCCGCCGTTTGCGCACTGCATTATTTAAAAAGGAATCCAGTGCCAGTCCCGGTACTTCGAGTGGCTCCTGAAATGACAGGAAAATTCCGTCCTGCGCTCTCTTATCCGCCGGTTCCTCTGTGATATCTTTTCCGAGGAATTCAATGATTCCCCCTTTAACTTGATATTTCGGATTGCCCATCAGCACATAGCCAAGTGTCGATTTTCCGGCTCCATTCGGTCCCATCAGCACATGCGTCTCACCACGTTTTATCTCCAGATTGACATGGTGCAGCAGTTCTTTGTCCTCCACACCCACAGTCAGATCTTTTATCTTTAACATTGATCTATCCATCAATCATACCCCTTTCTTTCACATTTTTATTTCCTAGTATTTTAGTAGGATATTGTAAAAATATTATACCGCTATTTATTTTTGAATACAAGCGATTGCAGGGGTTGTAATTGAGAGTGTTTTTCAATAAGAGAATTGGAATAAAAAGAACGCCAAAAGCCATCCCTGACCTTTCGCGTCCTTTCCATGATACAGAGGAGAAAATAAATTATAATATGAATAAATTTCTTATTTTACATTAAATGCACCCATTCCCGGATACACTGCTGCACTTCCAAGTTCCTCCTCAATGCGGAGAAGCTGGTTGTATTTTGTAACACGCTCCGTTCTGCTCGGTGCACCGGTCTTGATCTGACAGGTATTTAATGCCACAGCAAGATCTGCGATCGTGGTGTCTTCCGTCTCACCGGAACGGTGGGAAGAAATTGCCGTATAACCTGCTTTATGAGCCATCTTGATTGCCTCTAAAGTCTCGGATACGGAACCGATCTGATTTAACTTGATCAGAATGGCATTGCCACAGCCATTGTCGATACCTTTTTTCAGGCGCTCTGTATTGGTTACAAATAAATCGTCTCCGACAAGCTGTACCTTACCGCCAAGTTCTTTGGTCAGAAGTTTCCAGCCATCCCAGTCTTCCTCGTCAAGTGCATCCTCGATGGAAATGATCGGGTATTTTTCAACCAGTTTCTTCCAGTGCTCGATCAGTTCTGCAGAAGTAAATTCGGTGCCCGCCTTTGGCAGTTTATAAAATCCTTTTCCTTTCTCGCTCTTCCACTCGGAGGAAGCTGCATCCATTGCAATTCTGAAATCTCTGCCCGGCTCGTATCCTGCATTTTTCACAGCATCTAATATGTACTCGATTGCCTCTTCATCAGATGCAAGATCCGGTGCAAAACCACCTTCATCACCGACAGAAGTTGCAAGTCCTTTGCTCTTTAACAATGTAGCAAGTGCGTGGAACACTTCCGCACACCAGCGGAGCGCCTCCTTAAAACTCGGTGCACCGACCGGCATGATCATGAACTCCTGCACGTCTACCGTGTTTGCTGCATGTGCACCACCATTTAAAATATTCATCATAGGAACTGGCAGACGGTTGCCTGAAATGCCGCCTAAGAAACGGTAAAGCGGAATATCAAGTGAGATGGAAGCTGCACGTGCCGCTGCAATCGACACTGCTAAGATCGCATTTGCTCCCAGTTTTGATTTATCCTTTGTTCCGTCTGCTGCGATCATCGCTGCATCCACTGCATAAATGTCGCTGGCATCCATTCCAACGATTGTATCATTGATAATTGTATTAATATTTTCAACTGCCTTGGTAACGCCTTTGCCAAGATATCTCGACTTATCGCCGTCGCGAAGCTCTAATGCTTCAAATTCTCCGGTCGATGCACCGCTTGGTGCCATTCCCCTTCCAATGGTACCGTCCACCAAATATACTTCAGCTTCCACGGTAGGATTACCTCTGGAGTCTAAAATCTCTCTTCCGATTACTTTTTCAATCTCTAAATAATTCATTCCCGCTGTCTCCTTTTCCTCATTCGCAGACGATCTTACCGGAATCTGAAAGGTAGCAACTTTCGGATTCCGGGCAGGGGTGTCTGATTCCCCCTGTGATATTCAAAAATGTCCGCGCTTCCACCCGCGTCACTTTTTCTGGTCTGCATGATTTACACTATTGTTAGTTGTATCTAACTATTATTTAGTATAACGAACGTATTTTAAAATTGCAATATGAAAAAGTGAGATGTTTTCTCATTTATTTTTCCAGACGCCATCCTTCTGCACGCTCCCTGATTTTTACGAAATCCTGGTACTTTCCTTTTCTTGCCACAAGTTCTTCATGCGTTCCGCACTCAGCAATGCTTCCGTCATCCACCACTAAAATCTGGTCTGCCTGCTCGATCGTTGCCAGACGATGTGCAATGATAATAATTGTTTTCCCTTTTGTCAGTTCCGTGATCGCAGACTGTATCAAATGTTCATTTTCCGGATCAAGGCTTGCGGTCGCTTCATCTAAGCAGTGTACTCAAGGCGTCCTTCCCGGCAGTGATCGATGCAAAATAATGACCGGTCAGGCTGATACTCGGAGTCATAATATGCCATATGAAAGTCATTGTACGAAAGAATCACACCGGGAAATACCTCATACATGGTGAGTGTTCCCTCTCCCGTACAACTTTTTCCCGTCCCATCAGTTTTTCTCAACTTTAAATCTGTCTGCACTGTCTCCCGTTTTTCTGCCACAAATCTCTGCGATCACTTTTACCCACTCATCCGGGTAAACTGCAAGCAGCTCTTCGTGCTGTAGATCTAACTCATGCAGGATCGGTCTTGCAAAATGCTTTGTATAACGTGCACGGTATTTTTCGCCCATTTTAAGGGCATATAAAATATGTATCTGAGTCCCGGCCGGATCAATCTGATCCGGCAGCGGCGTGATCAGATCAGAGTAAAACTGGTTTTCAACAGTCTTTTTTGTAACGCGGCTCATATCGACATCCGGAGTCTTTATCATATCCATAAATGCCCTGATATAACCATTTTCTTCCGCCATCATCCTGTCCATTTTCTTTTTCATGAAAGGAATTTTTATCTCTCCTTTCGTGATAAACGGATAAAAAACCGGCATCATCAATTTCGTCATCAGCTTTGCCCAGAGTTTTCCGGACTGGTCTAAATCAGAACCGCCTAAAATACCATAATCCATATGGATGTTTCCGCGTGCTGCGAGCAGTCCGACAAAGGAACCACCCAGCGAACAGCCATACGCAGCACAGATATGTCCGTCAAATTCTTTCTTTATGTACTGCTCTATCTTTTCTGTTTCCTCTGTCATCGTTGGAAACTCTGTCTGCTCCGTCTCATCAAATCCATCATAGGAAACACATGCCACCTGAAAATATTCTTCTAACGGCTCTATCACTTTTCCAAAATTTCCTTTCCAGTGACAACAGGTTCCCGGGAAAAGGAAAATAACCGGTTTTTCTTTCTCTCCAAAACAATATACTTCCATAGAATTCTACCTTCTTTAAAATGTTTTTCATATGTTAGTTATTTCTAACTAATTTTATGATAACACTTGTATAAGAAGGTGTAAAGCTGTTCTGTTTTAGAGTTATTCTTCCACTTCCCATGAATCGCACAGTGACCGTACCCGGATCTTAGGCACGCCTTCTGCCCCCTCCGGCAAAACAGCCGTAATCTCATAAGGTTCTTTTCCGGTCAGATGCATAAAATTATCCGACCAGACCAGATCCACATTACTCTCCACTGAAACGAAAAATGCCGGAGCATCTGATTTTAACCGCACCGTCAGCAGATCGCCTTCTATCATTACATCAAAAGTAATCTCTGCTTTTTTGATCTGCATATGTTTATACGGTTTTGGCATTTCAACCTGACGGCTCAAAGTTCCATCGGAGTGTGTAAATACCGCCTCCACAAAAACTTCACTTTCCCTGCCTTCTATCACATCTTTCAAAGAAACCGGTCCCATTGCTTTCACGGACAACGGTTCACATACTGCACGCTGCGAATTTTTCCAGAGAACTTCCCCCAGCATATTTTTCACGAAAACCGTGACATCAGACGATACTTCCTGCATTGTCTCATTTTGCAGATATGGCGTATAGACTGCATCTTCAGATACCTTTAAGCTGCCGAGTACATCCGCATAAAAATGTCTTGAAAAATACTGCAGTGCCTTCCATCTTCCAAAATAATCAATACTTGCCCAGGATGCGACCGGCCAGTTATCATTTAACTGCCAGTAAATTGCACCCATACAGCGTCCCCTGTTTCTGCGCCAGTGTTCCACACCGCTTTTGATTGCGATTGCCTGCAGCACCTGACTGATATAGATCAGACTCTCAAAATCTTTTGGATATAAAAAGTTCTCCGCAATATAATGCAGAATTTTAGCATTTGCAGAACCATTTTTCTGATGACTCTCCATAACTTCGGAAAAGATATTGCGATCCTCAGGCAGGGTAAAGGTATTGATGGTTTTTTTACAAGGGAACGACTGGAATCCAAATTCTGAGCAAAATCTAAAATAGTAATTTTCATAGTCAGAAAACGGCTTTTCTCCATGCCATACATCCCAGTAATGACGATCCCCGATATCATCGCTGTCCGGGTCCGTAAAATTACCGCCGGATGATGGGGAAGAAGGCCAGTAAAACGTTGCATCATCTTCACTCTTTAATGCTTCCGGGATCAGCTTTTCAAACATTGTCAGGTAATCCTGTTTTAATGCATCCGAATGATCATTAAAACCACCCCAGTGATCCCAGGCTGATTCCATCTCATTGTTGCCACACCAAAGTCCAAGACTTGCGTGGTGTCTTAATCTTTTTACATTATCTTTTGTTTCTTCTATAATGCTCTCCCGCAACGCATCCGTAAGTTCGTAGACATTGCAGGCATACATAAAATCCTGCCATACGATCAGACCATGCTCATCACAGTAATCATAGAAAACATCCGCCGGATAATATCCACCACCCCAGATACGGATACAGTTAAAATGACACGCCACCGCAATATCCAGCAATTCATAAATGCGCTCAGGTGTAATCTTTGAATAAATACAGTCCTCCGGGATATAATCCGCACCCTTGGCAAAAATCTTTACCCCATTGACACAAAATGCAAACTCCTCACCCCATGCATCCTTTTCCCGGCTGACCGTCAATGTACGCAGACCAATGCGCAGCTCTTTTACATCCAGAAATTCTCCGCCCAGAAAAAGTTCCGCACGCACGGTATAGAGCGGTTGCTTACCATATCCATTCGGCCACCAAAGTGCCGGATCTTCGACCAGACATTTTCCATCCGAAAAAGAAAGCTGTTTTCCATCCGGTGTCCAAAGCGTAATCTTTACCTTAAGACTATCTGCTGTCTCTGCATTTTTTGCCAATGTCTGAGCATGACTTTCCTTACTCTGTGGTGATACCTGATGCTCCGCTTCCACAATTTTCCCATTCTGTGCCTTTTCCGGCAACGTCACTTTTACTTCTGCCGACAGAAGAACCTTTCCATCTATATGTTCCTGTCTGATATGCAGATCAGAGAGTTCTGCTTTCTCATAACTGTCAATATAAATATCGCGCCAGATTCCCATATCCGGTAACTGTGGGCCCCAGTCCCAGCCAAACATGGAATGTGCTTTTCGGATGTACTGATTTCCTTCCATCGCCCCGCATGCCGTATAATGGATCTCTTTTCCCGGTGCGGATACATGTTCGTTTACATATGAGATTGCAGAATGAATTTTCACTACAATACTGTTTGTCCCGTTTTTCAGTATATTTGTACACAGAATCCGGTAGCGCAAGTGCATGTTATCCACATGCTTTACCGGTATGCCGTTGATAAAAATATCTGCTACTGTGTCGATTCCGTCACAGCAGAGTGTGTACACTCTTCCCTCTTCTTTTTTCAGTTCAAATTCCCTTGAAAAAATAAAATCGTTTTTCAGTAACTCTCTCGCCGGGTACTCATTCATCCGGTAAAACGGATCTTCCAGTAAACCATGCTCTGTCAGACCGAAAAGTACTGATCCCGGGATTTCCACCGGGCAAAGCAGTGTTTCATCTGCTTTTTTTAACTGCCATGTTCCATTTAAATAAAACTTTTCATGTTGTACCATTAATATTCTCCATTCCCTTTCGGATCATTTTTTCAAAACTTTCCCGAAAATGCATATCATCCTCTGCGGTTCTCTTTTTCGGCCCCTTCAAATGATTCTTCCCGGATGCCCTTCTTGCTTTTTTATTCATATGACGCTCTAACAGCATCCGGTCAATGTTATCATCCGTATACCACCGTCCGGACTGATGGATGGCAAATGCACCGCGTCCAAGTGCCATCGCCGCCACCCCGTAATCCTGCGTCACGACGATATCTCCTTTCCGGCATAAATTGACCAGTGCAAAATCCACTGCATCCGCACCGGCTCCAATCACCTTTACCTCACTGTAATCCGAGTCTAAGACATGATTTGTATCGCATAACAGCGTTACCGGTATTCCATATTTGCCTGCAAGTTCTTCTATGATCCTTACCACCGGGCAGGCGTCCGCATCCACATAAATCTGCATAAACTCTCCATTCCTGCGTGGGGAAAATCTTGCTTTCGGACAAGTCCCCTTTTTTCTTCTTTTCTGTTGTATTATAACAAGGATCTTCTATGATTGCTATCATTTGACACCTCTATCAGAATCACTTAAAATGAAATCCAGAAACTTATTAATTCATAACAATAGATTGCCCGCAAAGCGTACACTCTATTATTTTACTAAATGACAAGGGGTTTTTTTATTATGGTAGATATTCCAATGAGATCCTCTGCTCCCGTCACCAGGCAGACCGTTCTTTCCATCAACGAACGCAAAGTTGAGGGGGCAAAAACAACACGAACCATCACTTCGATCAACCACACACAATCTCAGACTGCATCAAAAGCATCTTCCGGAACGACTTCTTCCATGCAACACACTGCCATGCACCCTGCATCCACACCGACGTCAAAACCTTTACCTCCACTGGTACATATGGTGCAAAAAGGTCAGAAAACACCACTGGAGAATTCCGGGAAACTCACTTCCATAAAGGCATGTCTTGGATGGAATGTCAAAAATCCTGCCTGTGATGTGGATGTGTCCGCATTTCTGCTCGGTGCATCAGGCAAGGTGATCGGTGATTCCTGGTTCGTCTTTTACGGGCAGACCGAAAGCCCGGATCACAGCACGGTTTTCCACGCTGACGGCGGCGCAGACCGCGAGATCATTTCCGTGGATTTTACCAGATTAGATCCTTCCGTTGCCAGAATCGTATTTGTGCTGACGATCAATGAAGCATTTGAAAAAAATCTGAATTTCGGAATGCTTGAGGATGCGTATATCCGTATTATGGATCCTGCCGGCACCGAGCTGGTCAGCTTTAAAATGGATGAATACTATACGAACGTGACATCCATGATGATCGGTGAACTGTATCTGCATAACGGCGCATGGAAATTTAATGCCATCGGAAACGGCGTGGCAAAAGATCTCGCAGGACTGTGCAGTTTGTACGGCGTTCAGGTTATTTAAACAAAGGATTATATTTTGGAGGAAATTTGTTATGTTAACATTTGAAACAGTAAACGAACTTACTTTAAAGGTTACCTGCACTGGCAGTGATGTACTCTTTACAAAAGCAGGTGCATTTATCGCCGGAGAAAATGCCGGTGGAAAGAATTACAAATTTGAAAAAGTCTTGCTTGGACCGCAGAATAATATCGGGCAGGCTCTGCTTGGTCAGCTTGCACGAAGAGTGACCGGAGAAAATCTCCCACTTATGAAGGTAACTTTAAATGGTGATTCTGTTACATATTACGCAAATTATGGTCAGCATGTTGTGGTCTATCACTTAGAGCAGGGGGAAACTATCTCAGTGGAATCCGAAAATATTCTCGCTTTCTCCCAGGATTGTGATTACAGTGTCCGTTTTATCGGTGTCGGTGTGCTTTCCCAGAAAGGTCTCGCAACTTCCACTCTGATTGCACGTGGAAAAGATGCATATGTCGCCGTGCTCTGTAACGGCAACCCGATTGTTTTAAGCAACGTGATGTCTCAGGATACGCTCTCTGTGGATCCGGATGCTGTTGTATGCTGGGTTGGAAATGGACACTGTGATCCTCAGGTGACGGCAGATATCTCCTGGAAAACATTTATCGGACAGGCTTCCGGTGAGTCTTATCAGTTTGAGTGGCATGGGAATTGTCCGGTTACGGTGATTATTCAGCCTTCGGAACGCAGAGGCGGAATCAGTGTGAGTATGGATTAGTGAAGATCCGTGAAAACTAAAGTGCAAAAAGAGGGGGATACGAAGTTTTGCGGGGGTAAGTTGCGCGAAGCTGAGGCTCGTTTTGTTCCGTTGTGCGAGGGGGCACCTGTATTGCATGCTGCCAGGCTGTAACCTCTTTAGAATTTTAACTTTACAGGTAAAAACGGAGTCTGTTGCAAGTGGCATCATCCTGGGTGGATGATACCTTTTGCAACGGACTCCGTTTTTATTTTCAGACATTGCTCTAATAGGGCATCTGAAAATATTTTTTTCGGATGCATCTCATCTATTTTTTTCCGGGTTACGGATGTTTTGGGGATTTCATATTTTTGTGTGAATCCGTGTGGGACAAGTCCGCGGTCGGCGGTTAATATCATGGGGATATCAAAGGCGCTGTCTCCGGCGGCAATCACGAATTCCGGTTTTAGTTTCTGTCTGAGGCGGTCTATTGCCGTTCCTTTATTCAGAGAACGCGGTACTACATATACTTTTTCGCCGTTGGAAAAGACATCTGCATATTTTATATTGAGAGATGTTTTTAAATCATTTACAACTGTTTGGGGATCATTACATTTTGTAAAGAGAAACAGCTTTTCAATATACCGGAGTTCGAATTTTCTGCGTGGATCTTTTTCTAGCAGTTCCATTGCAAGATTCATTTCATCCCTGCTATCCGACACAAGGTGCAGGGAATCCTGATACCACGCTTCATCCCGCATACCATCTACCAGAAGAACGCCGCCGTTACAGACTAATGCATAGGGGAATTGTCCAATTCCAAGGTCGATGCGCTGATATTGTTCCAACGTTCTTGTGGTCGTTGGAACAATCAGCATTTCATTTTTTACCTGCTGCAAAAGACGATATGTTTCCTCTGTGATGTAGGATATTTCCCTCCCCTGATAGAATTCCACATTTCGCTTCCGCATCCCGATGTCATGTTTATAGGAATAGATGATCGTATTATCTAAATCAGTATGAAAGACAATCATTTTTTCGAAACGATGGCTTTTCTTACCATATCAACCGGGATGATGAGCACTGCTAACAGCACGGAAACAAATAATGCTTTCGCATTAAGTGTTGTTGTGCTGAACACCTGACCACCGATCTCAATGATGACGGTCTGCAGTACAAAGATCGCACCCATGACAATGATAAAGTTCTTATTTTCTCTGATGTGTTCAAATACATTAAATTTCTCTGATCTGGTATTTAAACTGTTAAAGATAATGGAATAAATGAAAAACGCAAACATAAATGTTTTTTCATATAATTCCGGGTCAGCACAACCTGCCGGTGTTACAAAATCCGTGATGCCACCGATATTTTCCAGGATCAGGATCGAACCGAGTGTAATAAATACAGAACTGGTTCCGATCGCAGATTTGATATAAGTTGTTAAAATGTTATCTTTTCTGAGTGCCGGTTTTTCATTCATGTAACGGTCAAGGATCGGCTCTCCACCAAATGCCATGGCTGCCAATGTATCCATGATCAGGTTGATCCATAAGATCTGTACAATGGAAAACGGCTCTGTCCATCCGAGGATCGGTGCGATGATGTTCATCAAAAGGGTACTGATATTTACCGTCAGCTGGAAGATCAGGAATTTACCTACTGACTTAGACATCGTTCTACTGTTTAATACGCAGTCTTTAATGGATGTCAGACTGTTATTTAAGATGACAACGTCACCTGCCTCCTGGGCAACTGCTGTACCGTCTCCCATGGCAAATCCGATATCTGCCTGTTTTAATGCCGGTGCATCATTGACACCGTCTCCTGTCATACCGCAGACATTATCAAGCTGCTGTGAAATAGAGACAAGTCTCTTCTTATCAAGCGGTTTTGCTCTGCTTACCACACGAAGGTTCGGAAGTTTTTTCTTTAATTCTTCATCTGACATCTGCTCTAATTCCTCATGGGTAAGAACAACGTCATTCTTCTCATCTTTTAAGATTCCGGCTTCTTTTGCGATGGCAACTGCTGTTTCCTCAGCATCACCGGTTACCATAACAACCTGGATACCGGCATTGTTTAAAATCTCAACGGTCTCAACCGCATCGGTTCTTACGTTATCTCTTAAACATAGCACTGCCATCAGAACTGTTTTTCCATCTGCGATTTTGGCAACAGAAAGCAATTTCATCGTTCTCTTTGCCTGGGCGAGCATCTGATCTTCCACGGCTTTTTTATCTGCAGAAGTGAACTCTTTTTCCTCACCGGATGGAAGCATATAATGCGTTACTTTACCGATGATATTTTCTGTTGCACCTTTCCAGTAAACCAGTCCGTTTTTCAGTGTAACAGTCGCACATTTCTTCTCAGAATCAAATCCGCTGATATCAGCAACTTTATCCGGATCATTTTTTGAATCATCATAACCGTGCTCTAATGCATATCCTAAAAGAGCCCTGTCCATGTTGTTGCTTCCGATCGGTTTTCCTTCAGATATTTTTGCAAGGTTATTTAATGTGATCGCTTCAATAAATTCCTGATTAGGAATATGATCCACGATTTTACCATCACCGGTGATAAATTCCACCAATGATAAATTACCCTGTGTGATGGTTCCTGTTTTATCACTGAATAAGACATTCATGTATGCAGAATCCGAAAACGCTGCCTTATGACTGACAAGAATATTTTTCTTGTACATGGACTCTGTGTTCATGGACTGCACCAGACTGTTCATCATCGGAAGACCTTCCGGCACCGCCATGATAACGATGGACGCCATCAGCATGACTGCCTCTGCGACCAGAAGCAGAACAAAAACAACTGTGATCGGTTCGTCCGTACGAATCAGATTCAGTACAACATCTAATACGCCCGCAATGGCAGCCGCAGATACACCAAGTTTACCGATACCGGCAGCTACCACTTCCAGTTTCAGGCTTGAAGTATCTTTTCTCTCATCCTCTTCATTGTCATCCGTCAGAGCCTTGTTGATCTTTCCAAGCTCGGATGCATCACCGATCACTGTTGCGACCATATAACCTTCGCCAGAGGTCACTACCGATCCCATAAATACTTTGTTAGCAGATGCATAATCTGTCGATTCAGCCTCATCAAGATTGTCAGCAGCCGTTTTATTCTCGTCTCTTGACTCACCATTTAACGCAGCCTGGGAAACTTTGATGTGTCCTTCAAATAACACACCATCCGTAGGTACTTTATCTCCTGCCTGAACCAGGATCGTATCACCTTTTACGATCTCACTGGTAAGGATATTGACCAGTTTTCCATTTCTCACGACTTTTGCATAAGTCTTGTTATACTCTTCCTGCAATGCCTCACTTCTCGAACTGTTGCGGTATTCCGATAAAGTACTGAAGCCGGTTGCAAGCGCAATTGCCAAAACAATACTTATGATCTCAACAACATCATTTTCTCCCGCTAATGCCGGTACAAATACACCGATAACGGAAATAACGATTTTCATGACCAGTGCTGCACATAATACTTTGATCCAAATGTCATCAAATGCTCCGATGAACATTGACCACAGTGATTCTGTCTCTTTTTTTGCAAGAGCATTTGTTCCAAAATCCTGTTTGCTCTTGTTTACCTGTGAGTCTGACAGACCTCTCATCAGCTCTTCTTTATTTATGTTACTCATTTTGGGTAATTAACCTCCTCTAAAGTATCAAGTCTATTTATACAAATCTTCTGCTCAGTTCGCCAAGTCCAGGGTCATTTGTCCCCTGACCAACAGCACTGAACTTCCATTCTCCGTTATGTCTGTACACTTCTCCAAATATCATTGCCGTCATACCGGAATAATTTTCGGTCAGATTGTACTTGCACATTTCATTATTATTTCTTGCATCAACTAAACGGATAAATGCATTCTCAATCATGCCAAAATGCTGATGTCTCTGAACCGCCTGATAAATATTTACAACGATTACGATTTTGTCATACTCCTGTGGTACTTTTGCAAGGTCGATCACGATCTGCTCGTCATCTCCATCACCGGCTCCTGTCAGGTTGTCTCCCTGATGATTTACGGTACCTGATTTATGGTGCAAATTACCAAAATAAACGATGTCTGATTTATCCACCAGTTTTCCATTCTTTAACATCAGTGCGGATGCATCACAGTCGATCGGCTGCTGCTTTGATCCGCCCCCGAATAAAGCACTTAAGAATCCACCTCCGGATGAAGACTGCTGCACTTCATCCCATCCAAGACCGACAATAATCTTTGACAATCCTGCGTTATCTTTTGACAGACTGACCTTCTGTCCTTTCTGTAAACTAATTGACATTACAATCCTCCTTGTTTTGCGGAGCAAAATGCGACTGCCATTGCAGGAGCAGAGGATTTTACTCCTTGTTTTCCTCCCTTATGCCACTTCAATTCCATAGTGTCCGCAAAGTGCTGCGAGTCCGCCCTGGAAACCACTTCCAATTGCGTTAAATTTCCATTCTCCGTTATGTCTGTATAATTCACCGACAACGACTGCTGTCTCAATGGAGAAATCCTCTCCCAAGTCATAACGGATCATTTCTTTTCCGGTTGTCTCATCCACCAGACGGATAAACGCATTGGATACCTGTCCAAAATTCTGGCGTCTTGCCTCTGCCTCATAGATGGTTACGGTAAAAGCGATTCGCTCAATGTTTGCCGGTACTTTGGAAAGATCGATCTGGACCTGTTCGTCATCGCCTTCTCCCTCTCCGGTTAAGTTATCGCCCATATGTTTTACAGACTCACTTGGATGAACCAGGTTTCCATAAAATACAAACTCTTTATCTGTCGGGCATTTTCCATCTGCGCCTAACATAAATGCTGCTGCATCCAGGTCAAAATCTGCACCTGAATCATATGCATTGACATCCCAGCCAAGACCAACCATGATATTTTTCAGTCCCGGATTTCCTTTTGTTAAATCTACTTTCTGTCCTTTTGATAAATTAATTGGCATAGTATTACCTCCTTAGAATAAATGAATCTATAGTTATTTCAAATAACTTACTTGTTTGCCGGCGGCATATGATACTGTCTGTTGAAGTCCGCCTTGATTGCCTCAAGCCTTGCCTGATCTTCCACACGTTTCTTTCTGGAGTCTTCTTGAATTCTTCTGGTTTCTTCAATACCGCTCGTAATCGTTCTCCAGGTCGTTTCAAGTGTCTCAATCTGAATAGAGCTTCCAGATGCCATCTTAGCAGTAGCCTTAGAAACCTCTACCGTATTCTGTGCATTCTTAATAAGCATCTCATTCGTCTTCTTATCAAGAGCTGACATTGCCTCCGCCTGAATGCGCTGGCGTTTCAGCAGAATTGCCTGTGCAAGTGCCTGTTTAAATACAGGAAGCGTCACGATAAATGCGGAATTAATTTTTCTGACCAGATTATAATTGCTGAATTCCATCGTTTTGATCATCGGAATGGACTGCATTGCAACATTCTCTGCTGTTCGAAGATCCTGTGTACGCTGCTCCATCATCATCAATGCCTGATTTAAACTGGTAAGTTCAAACCGGATCGACTCGTCTCCAGTAGTCTCCATATCCTGCTGTCTTTTCGCAATATATGCTTCGATTTCTTTGCATGCCTGCTCGCCGGCAAGAATATATTTCACGAGTTCATGATAATAATTTACATTTGCCTCAAACATCGTATTTAATTTACGGTTTGACTGTTTGATCTCCGACTCATAGCCTTTGAGCTGAACGTAGATCTTATCGACTTCTTCGCCCATTGTGTGGTATTTTGCAAGAATCTTGTCAAGCTGTTTTTTCATATTTCCAAATAATTTTCCAAACAGTCCCGGATTTTCTTTGATCTCATCGATATCAAACTGATCCATGATCTTTGCTAACGTTTTTAACATTTCGCTGGTATCGTCTAACTGTGACATATTCATACTGTTTAACACAACATCCGAAGCCTTTGAAATCTCCTCTGCCACCTCTGCTCCAAATGTGACGATTGTCTCAAGATTATTGATCTCGATCGTACTGACGATCCGGTCAACTTCATCAGAATTGACCAGTTCTGAGTTCATTTTTTCCCTGTCGGCAACAATATCATATTGTTCCACAACAGCGATCTCATCCTTTGTGTCCGGAACTGCTGTGGCTGCCGGTGCTTCCGCAGTCATTGTTTTGCTAAAATCAAGTCCCATACTATTCCTCCATTTCTGCGTGTGAAAAATCTGATTTTTCGCACTAATTACCTCTCTTAAAAAATTTCTCCCGCCAAGTGTAGCGTGTACTGCCAAATGAAATACTATTCAGGTCAGGGACTTGCAGATCATATTTATATTCCCCGATCTGGTGTTCTTCCATTAGTTGCCCGTTAAAATATTTTTCAATACTCTGATATCCTGTCGGTACAAAAAATACGATATCAAATCCAATCAGATGTAAAAATGCTGTCAGGATCGAATCCTCTAACGAAATTACCGTCTCCGATGTATTAATGTAGATCATTTTCGGATTTTTCCGGGTAAGATCAAATTTCTGGATCAGTCTTACAATATCCTTTGGCAGATTTAAAATCTGCGCAATGACTGTATATTCCATGCCATTTTCCCCGATTCCCTTTATCATTTTCTGATTGATCAAAAGCTGCATCTTATCGAGAATCATTTCCTGTATATCTTCTCTCAGGATACCATACGGATATTTCGGATGTGCTTTGATCTTATTTCGCTGCAATTTTCCATTCTTAAAAAATTCGGCAGCATACATTTTCATCGGATTCGGTGCCATCGGCTCTATATAAGGCGCCTTTTTTATCACAATGGTATCTTCCGTAACCAATTCTTTTACTGATGTCCAGTAATGATCCGTCTGTCCATCTTTTACACCGGAAACCTTTGCAAAAATAACCGGTATGTTGACCACACCATCGACCACACTAAAATCCGGCCGGTACTTCAGCTCCTGATCCCACAGGATCTTTATTTCTTCATACATGGTCTGCAGGCTGATGATATTCGCCTTTCCATACTGCTGATTCCGGTACATTCCGGTGTCCTGATACATTAATGTATCCAGTTCTCTCTCCGCATGATATGCCACTGTTCCCATTTTAACCTGTGAATTTTCTTCCGGAAACCTTTCCATGGTAAGACTTTCCTCATAATTCAGTTCATACAGCAAAGGATCTGTAAGCTGACAAGGTACATTCCGGTTCGGGCACAGGATCACCACATCAACCGGCAGTCTTGCTAAAAACTTAAGAAACAGTGCCTCATTTTCATTCTGACAACCACCCATGTGAATAAAACATCCGATTTCCGGCATCTTCCAGTCAGAAAATAAAGACGGCAGATATCTCTTTAGCCAGCACAACAGATATACCGCCTTACTGGTGAGCCTGTTTAAATTATCGCCTTCTTTGCTAAATTCTGCAAGAAGAATATCAACAAATGTTTTATGCATGATCTTCTGCAGTTCCATATTTGCCGGATATTTAATATTTGCGGAAAGATCCATGACAAGCTGATCTATCTTTGCATAGTTTCCTCGCCGGATATCTGCGATCTCATCCGGTGTCGGTCTTTCAATCTCTCCATTTACGATCACAGTCTTTCGTCTGGCATTTTTCAGTTCAAGCTGCAGCTGAAACAATTCGTTTGCATAAGTCAGCTTGTCCTCTGCTCCATTGATCCGGTAAAAACAATTATAAAAGAAACGGGAATCTGTCCCTCTGCTCAACACACTTTTTTTGATATCTTCAAATCCTTTTCCGCTGATCCAGGCATTAGTACAGTTATTGACAGAAGGAAGATTTCCATACAGCCGTTCTTTTTCAAAATCATTTTGTATCGCTTCACGGACTTTCTTTAAGCAGTATTCTTCCGGGAAAGCTGTCATCCCCTCCATTTTTAGATCGTCCGATAAAACGGAATCCGGATCTGACTTAAGGTACCCTGCATCACCGTGATACTGCAGCAACACCACATCACACCCTGCATTTGACAGGATTGATATCAGCATCAGCTCGTAATTACTGATATCCCCCTCATAAAGGATCTTGGGCAGTTCATTTGCCCCAAGCTGGTTTACAATCCGCTCAAATTTGTAATACAGCCAGCACATAAATTTGATATATGCATTTTTTTGCATATTCTCTGTTTTTCCATTCCGTCTCATGGAATCAAGCGAGTCATAAATCGAATCTGCCACATTCTTCCTTTGCAGATCGTTCATACGCGGCAGCCATTTCTTTAACCCAGCGGTTATAAATGACGGATCCATCCGAAAATCCATACCCATAATTTCCGAATAATACGCAAGATTCTGCTCATCCGGATTAGGGATTTTCCCTTCGATCACCACGCCCTTTCTTCTTGCCGTGTCATAATATTTTTTTATAAAATCACCGATTTTTTCCGTGTATCCATTGATCCGGTAAAAATACACCTCTCTGCTTTGTCTGCTATCGAGATCGACAAAGTAATCATCAAGGCTGCGAATCTTTTTATGTTCTAACATAGCGCATTCTCACCTTCAATATCTGTTCATTTTGTTTTTATTCATCACATAGCCAAGACCTGAACCGACAATACCACCCAAAATATGTGTCAGATTTGAAACATTATCCCGGATAAATATGCCATCATACACCTGCTGCCCGATATAGATCAGCGCAACCAGAATAAAGGTCAGCGGGATTTTTTCCTCCTCAATACTTGTTAAAGATGCGAGTAATATGAACGCAAATACAACACCGCTTGCCCCAAGGAGCTGGACATGTGGGAAAAATATGAAATTGATCACACCCGTTACCAGCGCTGTCGCTAAAATCACAAAGAGAATATTTGCCGAACCGTATTTTTCTTCCAAAAGCGGTCCTACAACCAGTAACATCATAATATTTCCAAAGAAATGATCCCAGCTGGCATGTCCGAATACATGTCCAAAAAACCGGATGTATGTGAACGGACTTGCTAACGATGACCGGTAGACACTGAAAAATGTCCGCGTGGATGCACTTCCTGTCAATTTATCCAAAATCAACACGATAAAGCAGATAATTGTAAATCCCAAAATCACCGGAGAATTAAATGACAGACGTATCTTTTTGCCACTGTTACTCATACGTTTCCTTCCTTATTATAGAATCTTCTAAAAGTATAGCATACCGGCATCCTGTTTTCAAGAAAACGTCCGGCATCGAATCTATCTATCTTTTTGCCTATATTAATGCTATAATTCAATTTGCAATCTGTTGTTAAACTTGTGTTATTTTGAAGAGTTTTTATACACTCAGGGGGATTTTTACAAATTGAAAAACGATATTATTTATTACAGTGTCGGTGCACTGCTCTATTGTCCCGCCAATAAAAAAACGATTGCCGACTCTGTGATTCATGAAAAATTTGGAACTAAATATTCTCTGGCTTTATGCCTTGAAGATACGATCAATGACAACTATGTAACAGAAGCAGAGCAGGATCTTATCTCTTCCATCCATCAGATATTTGAAAGTTTTCAGGATCATCCTTTTTACCTTCCGAAAATCTTTATCCGTGTCCGCAATGCCGGCCAGATTGAACGTTTAACGAAGGCTTTTGGGGAAAGCATAAAGGTGATCACCGGTTATATCATACCGAAATTTACTACTGACAACGCCAGCTCTTATATAGAAGAAATGATCCGGGCTAACGAACAGGCTTCCAGGAAATTATATATGATGCCGATCTATGAGAGTTCTTCTATCATTGACCTGCGGCACCGTATCGATATCCTGTATGATCTGAAAGACAGGCTTTCCCATGTGGAAGATCTCGTTTTAAATATCCGTGTCGGAGGAAATGATCTGTGTCACATGTTTGGATTCCGCCGTCATTGTGACGAGTCCATTCACCGGATCAGACCTGTCGCTGATATTTTTTCTGATATCATAACTGTTTACGGCATGGACTACGTCGTTTCCGGACCGGTATGGGAATATTATTCCGGGTATAATTGGGAAAATGGCCTGATTCAGGAACTAAAAGATGATAAACTCTGCGGCTTTACCGGAAAAACAGTCATTCATCCAAATCAGATTTCTGTCGTAAACAAAGTTTATCAGGTTACAAGATCAGATTTTAACGATGCAAAAGCAATTTTAAACTGGGATAAAAAATCAGACTCGCTTGTCTCCGGAAATCTTGCGGGTGAACGCATGAACGAATACAAGACCCACCATAACTGGGCAGAAAAAATCTTATTTCTTGCAGAGGTCTTTGGCATAACAGACTAAACTTATGTATGCACGAATTTCTTTGGCATGACAGACCAGACTGATGTATACATAAATTTCTTTGGCATGACGAGACCAAACTGACGTATGCAAATAAATTTTCCTGGAAACCGGCAGTATTTTTTATATATCTGACATTTTTTTAATGATACCGCAGCATTTATAATGTTTCATCGGATAATACTGGATCGACACATTTTTTTCCTCAGCTAATCTCACCAGATGTCCAAGCTGAGGATCTCCCTTGTACCTCTCATCAATCAGGATCTTCCATGGAACTCTTCGCAGCAATACTCTTGTCGCCTCTCCGATTCCCGGTTTGATCAGATTGATATCATCAATATCAAATGTCTTTGCAATCTGTTTTACCTCGTCAATACCAGAGCTTTCCACACACTTATTTTCTTTTTCCACATCCATCTCAAACTCGTTCTCGATCGTATGGATAAATTCATAGGACAGATCCGAATCTTTTAATTCTCCGTAATAGACGGCTCCATGGAAATCATCTTTTCCAATGATATCACTCCTTAAGAATGTCCTGCTGATCAGTCCTGACACAGTGCTGTTAAGACAGGAACTCGGTATTAAAATATCATCGTGCGTGCCACACAGTTCTGTCACATTAGCAGGATCTGCTATGACTGCGATATCGGATGACACGCCTTCATACTGCACAAGATCTTTTTTTAATTCATTTAAAATCGCGCCCTTTCCGATCCATCCGTCCACGAACAATAACTTTCCCGGTTCATACCGGCTTAACAGATATTTCATCGCATTGTCATCAATCCCTCTGCCGCGGATAATGGAAATGGAATAATGCGGTACATTGACCTGATATTTTTTTGCAATATATCTTTTGACTAAAATTCCGATTGGAATACCGGCGCGAGCCAGTGAGACGAGCACAATGCCCTGTCCCTTTTTTTCAACGATCTTATCTGCAAGTCTTCCGACAGCAAGTGCTACCGGTTTTGCATAATTTTTCAACGCTTCCCGGTACACCTGCATATATTTTTCTGTCGGGACATATTCGACCGGCAGCATTTCACTGTAATGTTTTCCCGCCTGTATCAGTTTTTCTCTCTCTTCGGTCGGCTGTGGCTGCACCATGCCGGTGATATCTTTTAACAGAAGAGTCACGTCCTCATCCCGGTATGAACTTCTCATTTAATCTTGTCTCCATTCTTTCCTGCTTTCCATTACATCGCATGTTTGCTGCTGAGACACAAATTTCGTATGGGAAAAATTTTATTTTCACATTATGCCCTTATTCCTGTGCCCTCTTTAATACCAACGGATCACAGATATATTTTCATTTTTCATCCGAAGTGCGTAAATCAGCGTTTCTAATCCTTTTAACGACGCTAATGCCGAATCCGTCATAACGATAACCCTGTCATAGTTTTCCAGATCATAAATAAAAGTCTTTCGTTCCGGATCATATAAACTGCACAGTTCATATCTGCAATGCAGTGGATACTCTTCCTCGGTACTGACCGCGATCGGACTTCTAGTCGTAGAATGGCAGCGGACATCACATCCTATTTTTTCTATTTCCTGACCTGTCAGAAGTGCGGGATACATAAACTCTTCCGTGCCGATCACAAGTACGCGCTCACCCTGTTTCACACTCGTTTCCGCGATTACAGTTTCCGCAAGTTTTTTGCATGCAGTCTCATACTGTTTTGCATCAACGAAACGTCTCGCATTCATCCATCCCGGAATTGATATGATGTGTGGTAGTTCATTCCAGATTTTGTCCTGTATGCTGACCGCTAATTTTTCCTGCGTGTGATCCTCTTGTATTGCACGAATAGATAAACCATCACAATGATATTTCTCTGCAATCGCACTGTATCCGGAATGATCCGTTTTTACCAGATAATGAAGTTCTATTTCTTCCTCCCTATAGATTTTTAAATATTCTTCGGTCATTCCATTTAACAGCGAAGCAACTGCAAATTTTATCTTTCTCTGATATTCCCTTCGTATGATTCTGATGATATTCATAATCGTATTACCCGTGGTCACTTCATCCTCCACAAATACGATTCTGTCTGTCTCATTGATCACACGGTCAATATCATCTTTTACTAATTTTTGCTCAGTCGCATGGCTGTGCGCCTCTGAGAAAAACAAATAGCTGACATCCGGTATCACTTCCCGCGTTGTCTGGATATACTTTGTCCCCAATGTGATCGCAGCCTGTGCACCGATTGCTGTCGCGGTTTCTGCAAAACCGATCAAAAGCAGCCTCTCGCCTTCATATTTTCCCTGAAGCTTCTCTGCAAGACTTTTAAATAAATTCAGTGCTTTCGAAGGTTCTACCGGAACATGTTTTCCCTGCAGTGGATCTACTACCAGATAACCTCTTTTGGTATTGTTTTCCCGTTTTGCTATTCTCACTAAATCTTTTTGCTGATAGTTCATATGTTTTTGATTTTCCTGACGTTCGTTAATTTTTTACGATCTGTTTTCCAAAGGTTTGGAGATATTCCTGGGCAGTCTGTAATGATATATTTAGTTTTTTCTGCAACCGCTCTAAAATAGCGTCTTCTGGCAACCCTAGATCACAACATGTATCTACAATTCCTTCCGCTCTGCCACGCATTTCTCCTCTTGCTTCTCCTCTTGCTACATCCTGCTCTATTTCATCTTTCATTAATTCCCGTAATGCTTCGCACATACCATTCGCCCTCCTTACCTTCTGATATATTTCATAATTCGCACTGACACTTGCCTGTAATACTGCGTCTATATTATTCCGCTCCCGCGGTGTCTTCATATTTTCTGTCTGTTCTAAAAACTTCCTGATATCCTCTATATCGGCATTTGCAGATAAGATTCTTAGGCTGCTGTGCATAGTCCGGTTCAACCTGCTGATCACCACGATCTGCACCGGGAATAAAATGTTCCCGCTCACGTAATAAATACCTGGATATTTTTCTTCCAGTACATATCCTTTTCGTTCTAATTCAAAAAACAGTTCTCTTGGATATGCTTCACGGAACAATGACACGGTCAGTTCGTCCGCCGGGATTTCATCGATTGTTTTCCCATATCCTTTATAAAGGCAGGCATATCCAAGTGTTTTGTAAAAGGTGTCTATCGACAGTTCATCTCCCGGTCCTTTGTATTCTAACACATTGTACTTTCGCATGATATGACCGATTTCATTTTT
>NZ_QRHS01000032.1:0-39187 GCF_003470905.1 Roseburia sp. AM23-20 | reverse complement strand
GAAAAGAGTGTATCAGAAAAATATAGTTGCTGACAGATACGGATGATTACGTACTTACTGTCATCACAGTCAATCGTGAGCGTGTCCGCTGTATAAGTCTGGATCTTTACACAATCAGCACTAGCTTTTGCAGCTTCCTCAATAATCTTAAATGCATTTTCAATCTTTCCCGCATGGTTTGCAGACATCTCCGCAATAACATAAATGCCGGATTTCATTTTTTCATATAAATTCATAGCTGCTCCTTTATGCATTTATTCACTTTTCTGAATATAATATCGGCATTTTTTCAAATCATTCACTGCTTACATTTTTTCACTAACCCTAAAGAAATCTCTTTCTCCATTTAACAACTTCAGAATATTGTAAAATGCCTGCTGTCCTGTTGCCAACCTATTTACACTCTCATAAAATGCACCCGAATAGTTTGCATTGATTTTCTTTAAACTTATTGCTGATGTAAGCTTTGTTTCAAACGGAACGAATACCACTTTTTGTTTAAACGGCAACTTATCAAATCGTTCTGCCAGTTCTTCACTATCCGTCTGCATTTCAACAAACAACCTTTCCTCATTCATCCGTTGTTTTCTTTCATACCATTTTTGTTCTGCCTCTTCAAAAGATTTATAGTGATTGAAATGAAGCTCTATGTCACCAAGTAATGCCACTGGATATTCTCTTTTTAAATTTGACTCATATTCATTTTTATAATATTTTACTTTTTCATTCATATAAGCATCAAAACTTTCTAACAGTCTGATGTAATCTGCTTGTGGAATAAACATATTAATAAATGGGGACAAAAATTCTGCTTTCAGCGAATGATAAGTAAAACCACCCCAGCAATGATTTGATATGATGCTTACCTTTTTGTTAACAAACTGCACATATTCTTCCATGTCAAACATTGGCAGCGAAAATACCATTATCGAAAAAATTCTGTCCGCCTCTATTCCGATACTTACCAACAATGCCTTCATTTGTGCAAAATTCTGTTCCTGACCTGCAATCAAAAGATAATCCCACTCCTGTTGCAAAATATTTTCGATGGTAGTCACTGGATACCCATCTACATACTCCGCATAGATATCCTGCGTTCCGATTCCAATAACTTTTATCTTTCCGAGCAATTCCTGAAGTCTTATATGATTTAACGCACTCTCGTATGTTGCACCTGCATAAATAATTGCAATCTTATACATTTTTTCTCTCTTCGAACATTGTATATTTTCTTCACCGTTTTACAGAAACCCGCTTACTGTATGCAAATGGCAGCTTCTTTCCTTTTACCCTGTCATAGAATGCCTGCAGTTTCTGTGCACCGTCATTATCTCCCGCTGCTTCACACCATGGGATGACTTTTCGAAGCACTGTCGCCTTATCATAGCTTCCGTGCAAAATCATTAAAAGAAGTGTCTCCGCAGAAATTCTTCCTTCCACCACTGCATCCTTTAACTCTGAATAAGCCGCACTCTCCATTTCGCACTCTACCCGGCGCAAAAGAAATCTTACGGTTATGTATTTCTGGCAGGCTGCCTCATAGTCACCTGTCTTATCAAAAAAGTGTTCTTTTATACCACACTCCTGCTCTTTTTCATAGATTTCACACATTACACCATACAGTTCTAACGCAGAATTTTTCATCTGGTTTTTGTGATACAACTCTATGATTTTTCCAGCATCTTCCCAATTCCCCACATCAATTAGTCTGCGCACCTCATCTGCCAGCGCCTCGCTTAGATTCTCCCATTCCTCCTCATAGACGAATGAAAATCCATCCTCCTCCGTAAAAAAATCCGGATACGTTTCAAGTGCAATTTTTCGATTCTCATCATAATGATTCAACTTTGCAAAACTACTGTCGTGAATCACCCACGGTGTCTTCTGATAAGGAACCAAGATATGATATCCTGCTTTACGCATCTCAAAGGACTGCGATACATCATAAAAATCAAAGTTCACAAATAAATCTTCCCGCCATGCCACATCATACTGTGTCGCGATCAAAAGTCCGTCCACCGCATCCACCAGACAGTCTGCCTGCTGTGCCGGGTCGCAGATGAGCTGATATGCAAAATCCGGCTCCCTGCAATCCACAGTGCCCTCATTCCACGCAAGGTAAGCAACTCCGGTTTTGGGCATCCCGCATCCGCCGACCATTCCAATCATGCCGACATCCGGTGCACTACAAAACCGCTCTAACAGATAAAAAATAAACTTCGATTCTTTGATAAACACATCATGGTGCAGATATACTTTATATTTAGCGTCACTGCTCTGCATCCCGGCATTGTATCCTGCACACATCGATGGTGCATCCTCAATGCCGATGACATCCCGCTCGAATCCTTCCGGCAGAAGCAGCCTGTTTATGTAGTAGCAGCACTCATTAAAATATAATTGATTGTTCGTGCATATGATAAATGCGATTTTATTTTCATTCATGTATTCTTCTCCACTCTTATCTCCACTATCACTAATTCCACAGACTGCAGATAGAATACTTTGATGACATTCTTTTTTTCAAAAAAGCAGTCGATGTACTGTGTTTATCAGATGTAAAATACCCAATCGCATCCAAAATTTCTACACAGCAGTTTCCTGCATTTGAAAAAAGTTCTCTTCCCTTTTCAAAAAAATCAGAATAATACTTGGGAGATGACAAAAACCTTTCAACATCTTTTCTTAAATCTTTTTTTGTTGTTTTAATAACATAATCCATCGGATTCGCATATCTGCTTGGCGTACAATCGGGAATAAGCCAATCAGCAACCGCAATACTTAACTTACCAAACATTAATGCTTCCGCCATAACATTGGATTCATCAGAAACAATAATGTCGCTCATTGCAAGTGCTGTCATGATACTTTCCTGCGGCTCAATGTAATATACATTTTCATATTTACCCTCATGAAGTTCTCGCATTTGCCGTATATTCTCAGTAATATTAGAATACACCTCTGACCAGTCGGCCTGCTTGATAAGCAAATTCACATTTAAAGAAGACAATGCCTTAATAAAGTCATCCTCTTTTCCGTCATTCTCCCATGATGGTGCATAAAGTATCGAAATATCATACTTTAAATTTAACTTTTCTTTCAAACTGCTAACACGCTGTGCAAGTTCAGGAGACGATACCAAATCACTTTTAGGATAACCAAATTCATATGTTCCACATCTTGGATTGACATAATAATTAAAGGCGCATCTGCTCCACAGATTATTCCAGAATTTTCCTGGAAGAATCCCAATGTCAAACTTATTCCAAGGCTCATACTCCCAGATGTTTGGTTTATGTCCCTGTGCCAGATCATGCAGAAGAATCACAGAAAATCTTGAATTTTCAGGATGACATACATGCTGACAATAAACACCAATTTCTGCCGGTGCAAAGATATCCCTGGTAAAAGACACTCTATATCCCCGGGCTTCAGCCTCATCTGCAATCGGTTTTAAATTATAATATTCACCCATATCGGTATAAAAAAATGTAATATCCTTTTTACATGGGACAAAATTTTCTGTCTGGCTAAAATTATTCACTGTTGCTGATGTATGTTCCAGTAACTGATTTTGAAAGATATTTAAAAATTTTTGAAAATCATGAACTAATTCGGCATCGTGCAAAGCGGGTGTCAGTATAGCAGATACTAATGGCATATAGGTATATAAAACTTTAGCCGAATAAAGTAACTGATACAGCAACGCTGATTGCTGCATTGAATCAGGAATATCACATTCAAAAAAAGGCACGGTTTTTACATAATCCATGGATAATAACAGGGTAGATAAATCGCCATATATATTTACATCATTTTCAATGCTATAAGTTAATAACTGATTTCCACCAAAAATATGTTCATCAAGTACTTCCCGGTAAATTCGCTCAGGATGTGCAAGGATTGTATTATCTGCCTCAATAAAATTTCGACTGCAAACGACTCCATCAACAGAATCATTCTGGCTAAGTAGTAAAAGCAAAGCCCGAATACGGTTGCTGTCATATTTGTGGTTACAGTCGCAAAAGCAGATATATTGACCTGACATACTGGTAAAACAATGATAAAAATCTTCCAGCAAATTATCTGCAGACAGAACTGTAATTTCAAGATTTTGATAATTATTGTATCTGTTGATATTATCACAACATGCTTGTTCATCCTCATCCGGCTGTTTTATGTAAATAAGGCTTACCAATGGCTCTGGTGTAATACGCAAAGAAGATAAACTAGTAATATAAAAATCATCATAGCCAAAAGATGATTTGTAAATTTGCAGACATTCAAGCATAGCTTTATCATCGTTAGATAAAATACATTGTTTTGTTAACTGCATCATTTGTTCTTTAATAGACATATCGTTCATAATATTTCTCCCTATATCGTCAATTTTCTGTAATGTCAGTCTGTCCACAAGCATATTCTACAATACCTAAATCTCATCAATCAAAGTAATAATCTCCTTAATTGGCATCAATCTGTCATCGATTTCTTTCGCTCTGTGATATGTCAGAATATCTGTAGCTGTTTTCTGCATTGCTGGAAACGCACTGCGCGTAAGCTGATTTGCATAAATCACAATGTTGACCCCATGTGCCTGCAACTCACTCTCATAGGTGGCATTATATGAGGTTGGCACAACAACGATCGGTGTTACCGCATCCCTATTACGAAACTTATCACAAAATTCAAAGATTTCATCCGGTTCTTTTTTCCTGCTGTGGATCATGATTCCATCTGCACCTGCTTCCACATAGGCAGATGCCCTCTCTAAGGCGTCATCCATACCCTTTTCTAGAATCAGGCTCTCAATGCGGGCAATAATCATAAAATCCTGTGTGCGCTGTGCATGCTTTCCTGCGCGGATCTTGGCAGTAAAGTTCTCGATGCTGTCCTGCGTCTGCTCTACCTCTGTCCCAAACAAAGAATTTTTCTTTAATCCTGTCTTATCTTCGATGATCACGGCAGAGACGCCGATGCGTTCCAATGTACGCACATTGTATACAAAATGTTCGATCATTCCGCCGGTATCACCATCTAAAATGATCGGCTTTGTCGTCACCTCAAGTACATCATCTACGGTACGCAGTCTTGACGACATATCTACCAGTTCAATATCCGGTTTTCCTTTCGCAGTGGAATCACACAGACTTGAAAGCCACATTGCATCAAACTGATCGATCTCCCCCTGGTTTGCCACAACCGTTTTTTCGGCTATAAGACCAGTCAGCCCACTATGCACTTCCAAAGTCTTTACGATAGGACATAATTTAAGTAACTGGCGCAGCCGTTTTCTGCGATATTCGGGCATGGCAGCGCGCTCCCGCATCACTGCCTCTATATTTTTTACCTGCTCATTATATGTATATGGAACTTCGATTAATTGGCCACCCCATTTTGCCAGATTTTCGATTACATTATCGCGGATCACTTCCATCGGATCATTCAGCCAGTTATCCCCATGAATGACATAATCCGGCTTTATCTGCTCTAAAATATTCCCGTACATGACCTCATTCTGTACTACTACTTCATCCACCTCAGGAATCTGCTCTAACATCTTTTTCCGCTCTTCAAATGAAACAGTAGGAAAACGGTTATAACGTATCATCGCAGCATCGCTTAATACACCCGCAATTACTTTTCCATATTTTTTTGCTTCATGAATAATATTCAGATGACCCTCGTGGATCACGTCTGTACAAAAACATGCATATACTTTTTTCATTCTTTCACTCCGTGGTATTTCATAAAATTCTCTTTGTTTTCTGCTGCTGTTTCTTTTGGTCTTCCCAGATCCGCTCTTGACTGCATGGAAACCTTTATCTCAATGAAAGTAAGTTTTCTTTCTGGTTTAATGTCATGCAAAACCTGCTTTAGTTCTTCCATTGTATCAATGTAGTAAACAGCTTCGTACCCAACTGTCCGCGCAACTTCTGCGTAACTCAACCCTACGCATCCGGTCGGCATTCCTCCAACCGATTCATGTGCCTCATTGTTCAGACAGATATGGACAAAATTTTGCGGTTTCTGCTTTGCAATAAATGCCAGACTTCCCATATGCATCAGTTCTGCTCCGTCACCATCCATGCAGTACACCCGTTTTTCTTTTGCATTCTCCGCAATTCCAAATGCGATCATGGATGCGTGTCCCATCCCGCCTACGGTCAGGAAATCCTGCGCATGGCTTCCGTTGATTCTGTCACTCTGTTCATATACCTCCCTGGATATCTTTCCAGTCGTAGAAACCACAACATCGCTTTCATCCAGTGACTCTATAATCTGTGCAATAACATCTTCCCGGATCAGTGAATTGTCATTTACATAAATACTTTTTTCTTCAATCTCAAGGAAATCCTTCTTCAGGACAAACGCAAACTGCTGCCCTTCCTTTAACTTTTGTGCAGCTCTCCCAAAGCCCTCTGAAATCTCCTGCTCCGTGAGTTCTTTCCCAAGCACCATATGTTCTATGCCAAGCACATCCAGCAGGCTTTCTGTGATCTTACCCATATATTTGTGCTGTGGTTCATCCTTTTTGCCCGGCTCACCGCGGTACCCAACCAATAACAGCATCGGGATTCCGTATACTTCCTCATTTGCAAGCGATGTGATCGGATTAACAATATTTCCAAGTCCACTGTTCTGCATGTATACACAGGCAGGTACGCCCGTCGAAAGATATTCTCCGATTGCAATACCGACTGCTGCCCCTTCATTTGCCGGTACATAATGTGTAAATTCCTCTTTCCCCACTCCATTGATATAATCGCAGAATGGCCTTAGTGCAGAATCCGGTACACCTGTCAATGTTTTAATTCCCACTTTTTTGATCTGTTTTATAAAATCCGTTACAATCATTTCTCTTCTCCCATCTATTCTGCATTACGGTATGTCTCATCTATTTTACATAATTCGTCAAATGTATCAATCTCAACCACACTATCTGCCGGTATCTCTTCTACCGTAACATCAAGATTGTCCAATTCCTGATCCACGATCTCATCCCAGAAAAGCTGTTCATGTCCTGCTGTTTTATATGCTTCTTGAATGGCATTCCTGATTAACACGGCATCTTCCTTTTTCCAATACGAGATTCCTGCCATATTATAAGTATCCGTGCCGCCTTTTCCGACTCTGGTAATTTTTCCTTCCCGCATTTCAAATACCCAGTCATCCGAATATCCCGGAATCATTTTTCCAAAATAGCAGGATTTCTTAAATTTCCTCAGAAAAATTGCAGGATCCGTCACATACAGATCTGCCTCGCAAATAAAACAGTCCTTACTTCCCAGAATATCCCCCACAGCATACAGTGATGAAATATTATTTTTTTTCAGATACTCCTTATTTTCAATCAATACCAAATGATCATATTTTTCTGTTAAATAAGCAAACTGCTCTTTCCGATATCCTACAACAACATAAATTATTGTGACACCACGCTGCTGCAACGCTTCAATAATTGTTTCAATCAGTGATTTCCCATGAACACTTACCAATGGCTTGGCAATTTTATCTGTCAGAGGTCTCATTCTTGTCCCAAGTCCCGCTGCCATTAAAATAGCAATCTCGTTATCTGCCATATTGCATATCACCTCATAATCTGATCCTTTTATTTTTCTTCACGGTAAAAAACAGGAACCGCCACTTTCATGCTTTCCAATCCTGCTTGAAATACTTTAAAAAACTCCTGGATATCAGCTTCATCAACAGCACCTAACGCACAAAGCCGGAAGGTTTCCGTATTGTTGATTTTTCCAGGATATATCGTAAATCCTCTCTCATAGCAATAATCATGGATTGCAGAAAAACTCCAGTTTGGATCATCTGGGTATTTTACAGTAATGACCAGTCCTGCCTGCCATTCCCGCTTTATCACATCCTGAAATCCCAGCTCTTCCAATCCCTGATGTAAGGCCACAAAAACTCTGGTATGACGTTTCCACTTTTCCTGCTCACCCTCTGCAAAATATTCCTTTAGTGCCTGCCGCATCGCGTAAATAGTCTGTACCGGTGGGGTAAAGTGCATTTCTCCATGTTTTTCGAAATAATCATATTGCAGATATAAATTGCAATAATAAGATCTCTTTGGATAATCCTTTGACTGTTCAATAATACTTCTTTTGCCGACAACAAAAGATACTCCTGTCATTGCCATAAGACCTTTCTGTGCGGATGCCATACAAAAATCAATATTATCTTCTTTGATATTGATCGGACGCATCGCATAGGTGGATGTTGTATCTACCACAAATACTGCATGATACTGATGCACCAGCGCCCCAATCTCCCGTACCGGATTCAGAATTCCCGTACCTGTCTCATTGTGCGTCGTATAGACAAGGGCAATATCCTCGTTTTCTTTTAATGTACGCTCAATTACTTCCAACGATGGTCTCTCATCAATCGGAAATTTCAGATCAATAAACGGCAGTCCGTAATATTTACAGATCTCGACCGCTCTTGAACTGTATGCACCGTTATTGACCACCAGTATTTTCTTTTCCTCCGGCAACAGCGAATTTAAACATACATCCATGGAAATCGTTCCCGAACCGCAGAATAATACAGATGTATATTCCTCTAAATCTCAATGTACGATTTTGACCAGATCTGTGCGGATCTGTTTCATTATCTCAACAAATTCCTGTTCCCGCGGACAAATATCCGGCACTATCTGTGCCTGTTTTACCGTGTCAGTGGTTGTGGCGGGTCCCGGATTTAATAATATATTTCTTTTCACGTTGTTTTCTCCTTCAAATACGTTGCATACATCTTATTCCCTGAAATTATTTCTAACCCACTCAACCGCTCTTTCATAATCATTTACCGTATCAATTTCGCGTGTTCTAAGTTCCAAAAACGGAATTGGCAAATATGGTTCTATTAACTGAAAAACATGTCCTTGTCCATTTTTGATCTTTGCGCTCTTCATTTGTGTAATGCCATTCCATTCATAATTGCCAATATTCTTTGAAAATGCACTTACAAACTCTTTACCATCATCTTTGTATGTCTGAAGCATCCACGGCTCATCTGTATCCGGTATTCCTCCACTCACAAATTCATGATCACATTCCAATATTTTTTTCATATCATCAGGATGTATTATTAAATCTCCATCCAAAGATAAAATATACTCATTTGCATATTGTGATGCTAACGCAACACTTGCACCTGTTCCTGTTTCTCTATAATTATGGTTAAATACAAACACAACATCTTTTCGATATTTTCTAACTACATTAATTACCTTTTCTGCCTGATAACCAACTACTACACGAATATCACTCTCATCTTTCAGCTTTTCAAGATGATGCATAATTAACGGTTTACCTTCTACTTCAACCAGTGCTTTTGTAGTTCCAAGCCCCAAACGATTCCCCATGCCTGCGCAGCTAATGATTACTGTCCTCGAAACCTGCATTGCATTTCCTCCTTTACAAGAGCCTTTCTAAAAATTCGACTAATTTTTCCTCATCATAAATTGCATGACTGGCACATGCAAGTACTGCCGGTGCAATCTCCCTTACCCCACCATACCCAATTCCTACTTCCGCTGCCTCTATCATCTCAGCATCATTATTTCCATCTCCAATTGCAACAAATGGTAAAACCATTTGACCAATAACCGCATTTTTGTCTACAATATTAAACACGTCTTCAATATAATCATTTTTCACAATCGCTTTAGAACAAAACGTATTTCGTTCCATTCCCAACTTCCTGATCACCCCATCAATCCATACATCCAAATTCCCTGTAACAATATGGCATCTATCGTGATTTTTCTGTATAAAATCCACTAAATGATTGTTTAATTGAATTCTGCTGACCATTTCATTCACTTCACTTACAGGAACATCTTTCAATAGTTCAACCCTTTGCAAAAAACTCTGTTTAAACGGTATTTCCCCCCTCATTGTACTCTCTGTAAGTTCGCTCATCCTCTCATATATTCCTAGCCTTTTTGAAATAGTAGGCAATATTTCCTGTTTGGTTACCGTTGAATCCAAATCGAATAGAAAAATATATCTGCTCATCCTCTACCTCTCTTTTGCTATTGTAAATTTTCTTTCAACCACTTTATCGTCATCTGTAGTGGATCGTAAAAGCAATATTGTTTTCGTAAATTTACTGTACTCTCTGTTTTTTGGCATTTATCAATATATTCTACCAGGACTGGAAATTCTGTACACCCTAAAACCACATTTCTTTTGCCAAATTTGTCAAGAAAATTTCCAAACTGATGCACTAAATCTTCATTCAATTCATTTCTTTTCACACATTCAATGAAATACCGAATATCTATAAAATCCTCTTCATCTGGATTTACACATTTTATTCCATACTTTTTTAAACGTGTTTGATATAATTTTTTCTGTAACGCCCCCTCCGCAGCAATAACCAACACTTCTCCCTCATCCTTCAATTTCAGTTCTTCGCCCATAATATTAATAATGTCTACAATTTTTTCTTTTGCCTCCGGAATTTTTTTATATACATCATTTAAAAAATAATGCGCTGTTCCACACACTAATATGATCTTGCTCACATCATTCTGCATCATTAACTGTATGGAATCAGAAATACCATCCACCACCTCATCATATGCCTCACCATACAATAATGCCCTTGTCCTGCTTGGCATGGTAAAATTATTATCCATTATTATATGAGGATAATTTCGTTCACTTTCTGAAGCGAATTCTTCCAACAATCTTTTATAAAAATTTAACGTTGCATATGCCCCAAAGCCACCTATAATCCCTACCTTTTCCCTATACATGTTTGGTCACCTTTCCAAGATATAGTAATATTGAGCGGTCTCTTTTCTATTGTTAAGCGCATCGTCATCAAATAAAAATCCTTCCTCTTTTATCCTGAATCCTTTATTTAAGAACATTTCATTTATACTTACCATCAATTCATCCCGTGTTCTATATATAGCATTATAATAATCGTTCAATTCCTCAGAAAAAAAATCTTTTAATGTGAGCCTTTCTTCTATTGCAATAGGTTCCCGGATACATATAACGGATTTTGTCTCACAAACTTTTTCTATCTGTCTTAATGAATCTGCCATATCTACATCATTCAAATACATTAAAATTCCAACGATCAAAATCCTGTTATACAAACCCTTTCCATTTTTTTTCAGTACCGCTGCAATTTCATTGGCACCACCTACACAGTAAAAAAATCTGTTTCTATGATTTCTTTTATTCGCAATTGCTACCAATTCTTCACTAAAATCCATACCACAATACTCTTTAATATCTTCTGGCAAAGCATCTGCCCATCTTCCAATTCCGCATGCAACATCTAGTACCTTTGCCTCTTTTTCCATATGTAACAATGGCATCAGTTTTTCTATCTCTTTTTTATTCCGCTGTCTTACTATTTCTTCATTATTATCCTGATACATGGTAACCGAATATGGATTACTTTCCTGAAATTTCTCTGCACGTTTCTTAAAAAAGAGTTTTGTATCATTGTAATCGATATTTTCAATTTTTTCTTTTATTCGCATTATTCTCTCCCAACATTATCCTGATATTTATCACATCATAGCATTTCTTTAGTATTTTGTAGTGATAGCGCAAATAAATGTTTATCAATCTTTGTAATGTCATATGGCGTTTCTGTAACACAGGACAGACACGGCATCTCTTCTATATTCATTTTGGCATGCTTTTCCCGAATAGTCATCATCTTTTCTCCCAGCTAGGCTTCTTTAACCCCTATATGATTAATATCCTCTACAATAAGCCGATTATCTGATTCACTGCAGCATAAAGATAGATATCCTTCACATGTCACATTAATAGAATTCCATAACACAGCACATGGAACTGTATGCCTTATTTCAAATGATTTAACAGATAATTTTGACAAATCACATCTGTCTTCCAAACTGGCTAATTTTTGTCCTGCATATCCACAAGGATAATAAAATACAACTTCATCACAGTAACAGCTGGCCATCTGATTAAATGCCTCTAATTCCTCATAATTTTGTTTTATTCCTACACACGAAACGAATATCTTATACTTTTTCCCATTTTCTTCACGATATTTCCACGAAAATTTTAACGCATTTATTGCATTCTCATAATTATCAACACCATGTATTTTCTTATATGTTTCTCTACTTCCAGCATTAATGGAAAATTTTATACTATCTAATCCTGCTTCAAATAATCTTGTCAACAATTCCTCATTTGCCAGCGAACCATTGGTTGTAATAAACGAATACTCATATCCTAATTTTTTAGAATATTCCACCAGTTCAGGAAGCCTTTTATATAATAAGGGTTCTCCATTCATATGAAAACAAATCCTTTTATCTGCTCCTAAAAAATCGGCACACTCTTTCATCACTCTCTTTGCCAATTCAAAGTCTATCATTTTTTTAGGACGATGACTCTCTACATTAGGACAAAACATACATTTATGGTTGCAGGCATTTGTCACTTCCAATTGTAACAATACACCATCCAATGATATCTGCTGACCATTTACAGTTGTTTCAAGTTTTTTACTATACCGTTCTGTTAGATTCATTACTCTTTATCACCTTCTGTTAAACAGTCAATATACTGTTTTATATATTCACTTGCCAGCATTCCATTTTGATTTCTATAGTCCATATATTTTTCAAAAAATTCTTCACGCCGTTCTTTCATTGGATCTTCATTCCCAATTACATTTTTTTCAACAAAATTCTTTATTCCTTCCAGATTTCCTCCATCTGTTTTGTATAGCACCCTTACCAATTCTTTTCCAAAATCATTGAAAGTGTTTCTATCCCTTGTAAGAAAAAGCATTGGTTTATGCATATAGATATATTCTCCCAAAAATGATATACTATCTAAAATCATCGCATCTGACGATTCAAAAATATCTGTATACATTCCATTTTCTATTACCTGGGCATTCGGCAACTGTCTCCACATTTCAAGGTATTCTTCATATTCCTCTTCCGATTTAAATATCCCTTGCTGTACTGCTCCTACTCTAAGCATCGGATGTGGTCTAAATACCCACGATGTTGATGTTTCATTTTTCTTTACATATTCATATAACGATTTGTATATCTTATCAAAATTACCAAATCCCGTAACAGCATCCTTTATAGACCAATGCGGTGCATATATTATTTTCTTTATTTTTTTTTCATCTGCCCTCGGAGATATTTTCCATATTTTTCTTTTCTCCTGCAGACAGGTGTCAAAAAAAGTATCCATTTTTACATATCCACTGCAGACAACATTGATATCTCCTATATCCGCATATTTCGAAGCCATTTCTTTATGTAACGGTGTCTCACAGAAAATTTTCCAATATAACATATGTGATAGCTGATTATACTGCTGTCTGACATTTCCGTATATCATTATTCCATACGGAATATATACATTTAAAATACTCAATGGAAAATTGCATATATTGCTGCTTTCTGCAAATGCCTTATAATGTGGATTTAAATGAAATACAATGTCTGGCATCCCTATCTCTTCCCAGCTTTTATACCTGTTTTTCTGTATATCATACATCTCAACCGTGTCAATTTTTCTTTCTCGAAAATATTGAACCGTATCCAGATACATTTTACTGACTGCCTGCTGCGATCCTGCAAAAAAAGGGGCTACCGCAACACACACTTCATATCCCGATGTTTCATTAAATCTCTTATATAATTCCTCACAGCTCCACTCCGCACTGTCTTTCAATAAAAATACAATTTTTTTTACCTGTTTCTTTCGAATACAGTTTAATGCTGTTTCATATACTTTAGCAGAAATCTCTTTGAAAAGTTCAATACTTCCTTTTTCTTTTACCGAAACTAATGACTGGTACGTATGATCTTCCAGGAACTTTTCATTAATCCCGTTTTTCTCATAACACTGTAATATCTCATCAAAAACAGATGTTCCATTCTGCATTTCTTCCAGTTTATCCGCTAATATCTTATTTTGTTTTTCATAATAACTGCGCTTCTCATATTCATACTTCATACTTTTAATCATAAGCTCCAGCATCATGCAAAATTCTGTCCGCGCACCATTTGCCGCTAATGATTGCAGTACGGTACAATACTCCTCTGCAATCTGTTCGGCTAATTTTATATCATTCGCATAACACAGTGCACAATAGTATACTGTCCGGAAATTCGATATTGGACACATATCCAATGGTAATTCGCCGCTTTTCACCATTTCCAACATTTTTTCAATTGTAGTTATAATCTCATTCTGTTCATTTGTCATCTCAGTTTCTCCTGTCTGCACTACTGTTCCCATACATTACCCGTAATCTCTCCCGGAACGTAAAATCACGCTTTACACGCTCAACTCCCGCAAGTGCAATTTGTTTTCTCTCGTCCTCATGTTCGAGATAATATTTTGCCTTATAAAACAAGTCCTCTATATTCTCATATACGACTAATTCTTCTCCAATGTTAAAGTACTCAAAGAGCTCTTCCTGATAATTTGAGAGCATAAATCCACCGCATCCAAGCACATCAATGACCCGAAGCGGTATTCCGGTACGGATTGTCTTGAGCGAAATATTGAGGTTGATTTTACTCTGAGAAAATGCAAGCGGCATCTGTGAATAATAGTCTGCGTATCCACGATATCTTACTTTTTCTAACCTTTTATCCACATCCGTTGAATACAAATCCACCGGATAATGTGCAGATAAAAGCGCCAACGCCATATAACGTTCCCTTCCAGTCGTCTCGCAGGCAAGCATAAATTCAAGTTCTCTTCTGCCCATCACAAATCCGTCCTTTGCCACTTTTGTATATTCGACATTCATCTGTGCTAACAGTTCATCGGTAATTAATTCCGGTATCAAATAACCGCCGTACACTTTGCCCTGTGCATTTACAATTCCTTCCAGATACCCCTTTGTATAGCCCTGTAACGGTGCCGTAAAATATGCATACTCTGTCTGGTAAAGTTTTCCAACTAAAGAGATATCCGTCCGATAGTCTTCTTTTTCCCGTTTCGATGCATTAATACGAAAGACCTCCGTATCCACCGCAAGCGGCAGATGCATCGCATTGACTCCATCTTTGCGGTGTTCCTCTGCCTGTCCCCTGTCAAAAAAGAAAATCCGGTTGCAGGAATTCTTAAGGCTCTCCAGATTTCGGATGTGAAGCGGCGAATCATATACCCATGCCGTGTATACGATTCCAAGTTCCTCACACAGCATCGAAATCAATGGCGAAAAATTGACCGACAGCACGTCCGTATAAGCTCCCGCCTTTAAATAAGCCCGGAACTGCTCTAAAAAAGCATCATCCTTTTCCCAGTCGTTAAACTGATAAAAAAATGTATCATACGGGATTTCCAGTTCCTTCAACCCCCGCTCGATTCCCTTATTCATAAAAGAATGCCATTGAAAAAATAATAATTTCATATTTCTCCCTGTATTCATCAATTTTCCGCAACTTTCTTCACTTTATCAATCACTTCATCCTGCTGTTCATCCGTCAGTTTCGGGAAAATCGGCAGACTGATAATATGTGTATACAGCTCTTCAGCTACCGGACAATGCACATCCTTAAATCCGTGTTCCTGATAATACGGATGATAATAAACCGGAATATAGTGTACATTCACACCGATTCCCTCCTCACGCAGTGCCTCGAATACTTCTTTGCGATCTTTATTTTTTACCTGAATAATATAAAGATGCCAGCCGCTCTTTGTATCTGGAAGCTGATATGGAGTAACAATATTTTTGCAATCTGCAAAAGCCTCATTATATCGTTCTACAATCTCACGTCTGCGTGCAATAAAACGATCCAGCTTTTTCATCTGTGTACAGCCTAATGCACACTGGATATCCGTCATACGATAATTATATCCCAGATCGATCTGCTGATAAAACCAAGATCCCTCATTGCGGGTCATCTGGCTTTCATCTCTTGTAATTCCATGACTGCGGAACAATACCAGTTTCTTGTATAATGTTTCATCATTCGTTACGATCATACCGCCTTCACCGGTTGTAATCGGTTTTACCGGATGAAAACTAAACGTTGTCATATCTGACATTGATCCAATCATTTTTCCTTTATATTCCGAACCAAGCGCATGTGCAGCATCCTCAATAACAATCAGATGATGTTCCTTCGCAATTGCATGGATCTCATCCATATCACATGGCTGTCCAGCAAGATGAACCGGTATGATCGCCTTTGTCTTACCCGTGATCTTTCGTTTTATATCTTCCGGATCAATATTATAAGTTTTGGAATCAACATCTGCGAATACAGGTGTACCACCACAATATAATACACAGTTTGATGACGCTGCAAATGTGATCGGTGTAGTGATCACTTCATCTCCCGGTCCGATTCCCGCCGCATGACAGGCTGCATGTAATGCAGCTGTATCATTTGAAATCGCCACAGCATATTTTGCCCCGACATAATCTGCCACAAGTTTTTCGAATTCTGCGACCTTAGGTCCTGTTGTGAGATAATCAGATCGCAGTACATCTACGACTATCTGAATATCATCCTCTTCAATCGTCTGTCTTCCATAAGGTATCATAATAATCATCACCCTTTCATCATCTATTTATGTATATCGTCACATTCGTTCAAATTTCCACAGATCAGGAAATCAGCAATCCGTTCTGCACCTCTTCCATCTACAAGTGCCTTCATGCAGGCGACCTGCCTTTTTCGCAGCTTTTCCTGTCCCGCCAGTTCTGTAAGTCGCATACAGATAATTCTTTCTATGTTATCTTCTTCCCTTGCATCCCCCACATAGCACATAGCTCCGTAATTATCCATACTGGCTGCAAATGCCATCTGGTTATCCGCAAAAGAAAAACATATCGCCGGTATTCCACAGGCACACAGTTCCAATAACGTTGTACCGCTTGCCGAAACCGCAAGTTCACAGCTGTGCATATAATCACTCATATTAGAAATATTTTTATGAATACAGATCCTCTTATCCCTCTCTGAAAGCCCGCACAGTTCTGCTTCATGACTGTTCATATTTCCAACAATCACATGAAATCTATACTCTTGAAATACATCCTTATCCAGACACTCCTGTAACAGCCTGCCGGCAATATTATAAGTATCAGTCCCCCCGGTTGTAATCAGAATGCTTTTTTCTCTCTGTTCCACATGTGATTTTAGAAATTCTTTCCGCAGAGGTGCATACCTAAACCCACGCAAATAGACTGGCATATTTTGCTCGGATCGTTCTTCTATATTCAATGAATTTTTTGTTCTGACCGGAATATATTGTAACACTGCTGCCACCGGATATATCTGCATTCTCATATCATCAATATAAAGTACCGGAATTCTGTCATTCAATTTTCCAAGATAACGTGGAGTTGCCTGATACGAGTCTGCTACCAGATATGTAACTTTTTTCCCCTGCCTGTCTAAATCATCAAGCTGTCTCTCTAAAAACGGAAGTTCTTTCTCAAGATCATCCCATTGGCTTCCTAAGATCCGGTAAGAAAATCCTGCCTGCCTGAGTCGTTCGGTCTCTTTGTCTTCTGCAAGCCAGAATTCACATTCCACGCCTTTTTCCCGACAGGCTTCTGCAATTGTCATACAGCGCATCAGATGTCCCGTCGCTGCCGTCTCATTGGCGTCTGCCCGAAATACGATCATATTTGCTCCACTTCCAGCTGCCCAATCGGTTCCCCAAAACGGTATGCCTTCTTCGCCGGTTTGCCAAGCAATGCTTTATAATATTTCGGCTTGATTCCGATTGCCGGTCGAATACTTCTTACATTCTCTTCCGTAAACAACTCTCCTTCTGCAATCGGTTTTACCGCTACAAGTGAGCGTCTGTATTTTAAACTGTCTTTCTCATGCTCGGTCAGTTCGTAGGTCGGTCTACCCTTGATAAGGCAGGCATTACGGACATCCTGTACCATTTGGGCAAAATCTTTCATTTCCATTGAAAACGCTGCATCCGGATTCTCAATCTCATGACTTAAGCACACATGTTTTTCAATTACCTGCGCACCAAGAGAAACTGCCACCACGTCTGCAAGGGAACCCATGGAATGATCAGACAGACCAACCGGTACGCCAAACCTTTCCTTCATATCCGGAATTACAGACACATTCATATCCTCATACTGTGCAGGGTACTGGCTGCAACATTTTAACAATACGACTTGTTCATTTCCCTGTCGCCTGCATGCTGCAAGTGCTTCCGCAATCTCTTCTTCCGATGCCATACCACAGGACATGATCATCGGTTTTCCCTTGCCCGCCGTATATTCAATCAACGGAATATCTACCAGTTCAAACGAGGCAATCTTATAAAATTCAATTCCAATCCCCTCCAGGAAATCTACCGCAGTGCGGTCAAACGGTGTGGACAGGAAATCTACACCTACTTCTTCGCATTTATCCTTTAACTGCTGCTGCCATTCCCACGGAGTATAAGCTTCCTGATATAGCTGATAGTAATTATATCCGTCCCATAACCCGCCCTTGATCCGGTATGGTTCGTCGTCACAGTCAATCGTGAGCGTGTCCGCTGTATAAGTCTGGATCTTTACACAATCAGCACCAGCTTTTGCAGCTTCCTCAATAATCTTAAATGCATTTTCAATCTTTCCGGCATGGTTTGCAGACATCTCCGCAATAACATAAACGCCGGATTTCATTTTTTCATATAAATTCATAGCCGCTCCTTTATGCATTTATTCACTTTTCTGAATATAATATCGGCATTTTTTTCAAATCATTCACTGCTTTACAGAAACCCGCTTAATGTATGCAAATGGCAGATTCTTTCCTTTACAGCTATTGATCTATACTGCGTCTTGCATATGTCACGCCGCTTTCTTTTTCTTCGCACAGTTTTTCCCTTATTCCAATATCCTCATACCAGACATCGTCTTTTAACACTAACTCAACACCTGTCTTAAAACGATTCCACGAATTTTGAAAAATCCGTAACAGCCTATCCCCCGCATCTCTGTCAAACCGCTTTTTCCATACAACCATACCCGTTGTCTCATCTACTTCCATTGCAACTTCCACAAATTCTGCCAGCCACTTACTGTTATGACAGATTTCGTCTGATAATCTCTTATTCTTTTTACATATCCAGCAGGTCACTCCCGCAGCACCGATGAGACATTCCGCATACTCTTCCCGTCCGGCATAATTCATCATCTCGCCCATTGCATCCGTCGAAATCATTTCCTCAACACGCGCAAACCGCTCCGGAATACTCTTCTCAATCGTATTCATCTCACGGTCACACAGTGCTTCTCCAAGTACGATGCTCTGGCACATGGCTGCGATGTTATCAAGCACTCGTCTCGCCACATAGGAAACAGCTTCTTCTCTGCCTGCAGTGGTCGGAGGCAAAATTTCTTTTATACTGTTCCACTGTCGTTCCACATTATAATCATATACAGTTCTTTTCGCTGTCTGCGAGGTATTGAGTGTCAGCACATATTCCGGCTGGCTCATGACAACTATTTTTTCCGCTTTCACAATCGCTTCTGTCATTGTCTGGCTGTCTATATAAAATGGATCGTAAAAATCCATCCCATTCTGCTTTAAAAAATCAATCTTCAGATAGTGCATTGCCGAATTATAATACACATTGTGCATCAGCTCCGTCATCCTTATCAGCCGTTCTCCGTCCCCTTTGTACACCTTATTCTCCGGCAGTGTATATCTTATTATGTGATATTCCCCCTGCTCATATTTCGCATAATAAGTTCCCGTAAAAATAATCTGTGGATGATTTTTTTTTACCTCATCTGCAACCTCTGTAAGTGTATGTTCCGTTGCCAGATAATCATCTGCACCAAGAAACATCATATATCCTCCAGCCGACGTTTTCAAACACTCACTGATTCCCTTGCCCCAACCAATGTTATCCTTTCGGTAGATGCACTTTATCCGGTCATCTGATTTCTCATATTCCTGCAGTTTCTCTACAGATTCATCCTTACTTCCGTTATCTAGAATCTGCATTTCCCAGCCGCCAAACTCCTGGTTTCTCACAGACTCTACCGCTGTAGCAAGCGTCTGTGCAGAATTATAAGTGCACATGATGATGGTAAACAGCGGTATCTTTTTTTCAAATACATATCCATAATCAGCCGGGACAGCTATATACGAAAGTGTTTCAAATATTTTCTGTGATGCGATATTTTCCCGTTTTACCTCTGCAATAAGTTTTCGACAGACTGCCTGCTCGCGCAGCTCCTCTTCAATGCTTCCTAACATCCATTTGGAATAGCCGTGTCCTCTTGCCCTTAGACAAAGTGCATAGGAAATTTCTCCATTCTGCCCTTCCAAATCCACGCGTGCCTGTCCGATGCGCTCTCCATCCTGCTCTAAGATATAGATCCGTGTATTTTTCTCTTCTAACTTCCGCTCAAACCATGCCACATGATCCTCGTAGGAAAATATCCCTGTCTGAAATGAATTTTTCCGAACCTCTTCCTCATTACGCAGTTCGTACAGGAAACGGCAGTCTTCCTTTTCTGCACGCCTTAATCTCAATCCATGTGTATTTTCCATTGCTGCTCCATCTAATTCATATCCTGTTCCAGCTCATCTATCACGCCGCAAAAGCTGTTCTTACTGTCCATCAGCTGCTCTGCACGCTCTTCTGCCAGACGGGACATCCTCTCATAATAATCTTCATCCGATGCAAAATGCAAAATTGTCTCTGCCATTTCGCCATAATCTGCCACCCTAAATGATTCTCCCGCTGCCGCAGACACGTCTCCAACTGGCAGTGTCACCGCTGGAAGCCCTTTGTATAACGCCTCTGCCACGGAACTTCCGCCACCGTTTCTCTTTGGATTCACATACAGGTCCATGCACTCCGTCACCGCCAGTGCGTCCTCCTGTGCCCCTAAACATCTGCTGTTGGCTGCTAATAACGGGTATTTTTTTATACTCTCTTCATAGTTTTGGTATTTTCCCATAAATGCTGCCACGATTCGTGCATCTTTGCGGCAGACACTATCCAGCATCTGTAGAAATTCATCTGAAATTTCTTCGTCCAGCCGCCATCCTACAATCAAAAGTACAAACTGCTCCTCCCTGAATCCAAGCTGCTCCTTCGTAAAATGATGCTCCTGCTCCTTGAAGCTGAACGTAAACAGTGTCCGTTTCACATTCTCTTTTTTCACTTCAAGTTCCCTTAAAATTGCCACATCCTCTTCTGTCAGTTCCTTATCAACAATCTGGTATTCTCCGCAGGAAAATGGCAGCTTGGAAAACACTGTGCTTACCGTAATTTCCGGAACAAACAATCCACAAATGTCTGCACAGATGTCGCTTCCCCCAATATTGAGTAAAAATTCCGGTTTCTGCGTGACCACAAGCTTTGCCAGCGACACAATGGTATCAAGGTTTGGCATGTCATCCTCACACTGCAGGAATGCAAAGTGTTCCCCCTTGTATTCCAGTTCTGTTTTCGTCAGATATTCTGCATTATAGACAGAGTCCTTCATTTCAAAAAAAGGCGCCGCACCTTTTCTTGGAATCTGCATGGCAGTATTTACGGTCAGAACACGCTTTCTCATATATTTCTGTAAAACATAGCACCGGTCCAGAAGTGTTTTTGTCGGCGCATGAAGCATCCCAAGTACCTGGGAAGAAAATACAAATACAAGATTTTTATTTCGTTCTGCCGCTGGAATATACTTTCTGCCCTTTGCCCCAAGTACCGCAGCAAATGACTGAAATAATTCCTTGTACAGCCGTGCCAGACGAAACTCCGCCTCAAAACTCTCAAGCTGTTTATTCTCAAAAATTGCCGTTGAAATCTGCCAGTAGTGTGACAGCTTATTGTACTCGCCGACCTGTGCATAATCCGCATTTAAGACTACATCCAAAAGTCTCCTGGCTGTCTCTTTATCATTCCCCGCTTTCATGCAAAAAGAGAGAAGATGTATCTTCATCCAGTCCGGATACCCCTTTACTTTCTCTTCTAACTTTTTGATTTCTTCCTGCTTTTGCCCAGGTGTCTCTTTGTCCCATTCTATCCGAATCTCTTCTAACGCTGCCTCAATTTCTCCAAACCGCGCAAAATATTCTTCGTTGGAAATCAGACGATATTCTTCTAAACTGTGAATACAGGTCATTCTTTCACTCCGTGGTATTTCATAAAATTCTTTTTGTTTTCTGCAGCAATTCACTGTAATATTTTGGTTTTGTTCCAAGTGTTCCATTTTCTGTAACAATAAATAAACGGCAGAAACCAAATCATTTTCTACCGTTTATCAGATACCAATATACAAGTATATTACATTACCCCTGCTATTTCAAAACTTCCAAAACAGCCTTGGCATCATTATTATACTGAGCTAATATACTCTGTGATGCACTTACTAAAATCCTGTTTGTGGAATGTAATACCAGTTCCATATTCATTTCCGTATCTCTAATATTTGATTCTGATGTCTGGGTATTCTGTGATGTATAATCAGCATTAGTTGCCGCATGCTGTAGCTGCTCTAACTGTCCACCAAACTCGTCTCTCCATAACGCTGCCTTCTCAATTGCATCCTGAACTGTCGATATCGACTTTGCTGCAGCCTGATGTGAAGACACATCAACTTTATCTACCCCAAGACTTTCTTTACTTGCATTTACAAACCGAATCTTTACACTTTGTCTAGCCAAAGACCCCGTTTGAATCTGATAATATCCAGGTCTTGCCTGTGGAGTTCCCTCTGCTAACATATACTGCTGATTAAAATTTGTGGTATACGCTATGCGATCAATCTCCTGATTCAACTGATCAATTTCATCCTTTATTGCATCTCTGTCTGCATCAGTATTAATATCGTTCGCAGCCTGTGTTGTCAGTTCCACCATACGATCCAACACATCCTGTGTTTCCTGTAATGCAGCATCTGCAGTCTGTAACATACTGATACCATCTTGGGAATTCCTTGACGCTTTGTCCAGACCTTTAATCTGGTTTCTCATTTTTTCAGAAATCTGTAATCCTACCGCATCATCATTTGCAGATATAATTCTGTATCCAGTCGAAAGTTTTTTCGACGAATCCTCCATCTTTTTTACATTATATCTCAGCTGACGGCTCTGACAGATTGCTGCCATATTGTGATTAACTACCATGTTTGCACCTACCTCTTCCATGAGTTGTATTCTTCTGTTAAATATATCGAATCCTCTACTATATAACTTTAGATATTTTTATAAATTTATTATTCACAAAAATTCTTATTCTAATTTAAAATATTTTATGGTATTATAGCCACAACGAGCCATAAATCACATTTAATACCCATTTATTATTGAGGTCGATATCTATGAACGATAAAAAAATTGCATTTATCATTTGCACAAATAACAACCTTTATTATGAAGAATGTGTACGTTACATTAATGAACTGATTATTCCAACCGGATATCTAATTGATATCATTGCCATTAAGGATGCCGATAATATTCTATGCGGATACAACGCTGGTATGGCTTCATGCGATGCCAAATACAAGGTGTATCTTCACCAGGACACTTTCATCCTTTATCAAAATTTTTTAAAAGACACCATAAATATTTTTGAAAATAATTCAACTATTGGGATGATTGGCGTCCTCGGTACAACAAAACTTCCAGAAAATGCTAATTGCTACCTTTCTTGGAATATTGGAAAAGTTGCTGCATATGACGGTATATCTCTTAACAGCACAGATTTTTTATATCAAACAAACGCATTACCTTATATCTCTGTAGAAGCTATAGATGGAATGCTTATGATGACCCAATATGATTTACCATGGCGTGAAGACATACTAAGTGGATGGGATTTTTACGATATATCTCAATCATTAGAAATGCGTTATAATGGCTACACTGTTGTCGTCCCCTATCAGGAAACCGAATGGTGTTATCATGATAATGGTGTAGCCAACTTAAGTAATTACGATATAGAACGACAAAAAATCATCAACGCATACCCAAGTATTTTTAATATTTCAGTTGATGCTTCTCAGCAAAATGAATTACAAAGCAAATTAACATTATGGCATAATATATATCAGGATTTAATCAACCTATTTAACAAAAAAGAATATTCCGAATTAGTCAAAGCCATTTCCAATATACGTGATAAAGAAATTTTGCATACACATATCCGCGAATTAATTAATTTAATGGATATTTATGTATTAGAACACACCAATCATACTCCACATAGTATTTATTTTTCTGGTACACCATGGGAACAAATATATGATTTATATTTATATACACACTTTATCGTAATACGTCTTGGATACCAAAAAAGTGATGATCGTTATAATGATTTTTTTCAACTGCTAATTAATCAAAAATTATCCGTTATAGCCGTTCATTTTATTGCAATGCACTCCCTAAAAGACGGTTCTAACACCCTGCAATACCTGCTTGATTGGAATTCAAATGATCTTTGACTTAGTTTCTGTTATTTGAACAGAACTAAGTTAAAAATCATTCTTCATAAGTTGATATTTCATTTCTGCTAGTTTCCAGTCTACCTCATTATCGATATCCTGAACCTCCAGTTCTGGCACTATTATAGGTATTATGTTATCCATAATCTTTCCATTATTTCTCAAATAATTTTCAACATTATATACATAAAACTGTCCTGCATCATGATATTGTTTTTCAAGATCCTGAGAGCGTGATCTTGCATATTGCGGATATTTGAACTTAATTCTTTTATTTTCATCCACAATATAGCACCTTTGAGGTGGATAAGAGAACTCAACAACAGGCATAACTGCCTCCACACCATCACGCTCTATCATCTCCATTGCAAATTGTAACTTTTCTCTTGTTATAAATGGTGCTGTCGGATAAATACAACATATATATTCAAATGTTCTTCCAAGTTGTTCATATTCCGAAAGCACCTCTAAAATGACATCCGACGTTGTTGCATAATCATCGGATGTCCTTTCACTCCGTAAGAAAGGAACTTCTGCCCCATAACTGCGCGCAATTTCTGCAATTTTATGACTATCCGTCGAAACCATAACTTCAGAAAATATCCCTGATTTCAACGCCGCTTCTATTGAATATGCAATAATAGGTTTCCCACAAAATTCTTTTATATTTTTTTTAGGAATTCTTTTACTTCCACCACGTGCTGTAATAATAGCAATCGATTTTTCTTTCATCTTATTCTCCATCTGTATACTTTCCATTCTTCAATTTCAGTCAGTCCAGTTCTAATATAGTTCTACCTATCAGACAAAAAAATAACATTCTCTTCCTTAATTTTCAGCGGATGATTCAACAACCATACACGAAACAATCTTTCTGCCAGGAATCCAAATACACGCCTCTGGTAACCATCATACGATTCTACATTAATTCTTCTTTCCACTTCGAACAAAATATCAAACAGCCAATTACAATACTCGTCAAATAAATTTTTCGGAGCAATCATCATATTTCCCAATGACATCAGATTTCTATCCAGACTCCATTCAAACGCCGAATAATCCATTGGATATTTTTCCTTAAGAACCTGCTCGCAAATATTCAGATCCTGTCTATTATGTTGTTTTTCATAATGTGCCCGCACATTTCTTTCCATTGTCATTCCACTGTCCGGGACAATCACATCATATGTTTTCAGACATTCCTCAATATATGCTGTATCTAACAGTACTTTCTGTAATGCACCCTCAAAAACGCTTTCCCGTTTTGTAAAATATCGTCTATAATGGCACACCCCCACAATGTCACATTCAACATTCTTCCATATCCAGTACATTCCTGTAAGCTCGCAATATGACTTATTTTTCTCCGAAATCTGATTCCCTGAATTATCTTTCAGATACCCAAGATCTATGCTTCCCTCACTTCCAACCTGAAGCGGAAGATATCCCTTTTCAAACGGGACCTCAAAATTCTTGTGTGACATAATATATATTCTAGTGTCCACTTTTTAAATCCTCCCCAATTCTTTTGTGGGTATCCATGCATATATATTTTCTTCTGTAGATACCGGATAATATCCTGTGATCAGTCCTTGCTGCACCTGCGTATCTGCCATTTTTTTTTCTGTCATAATTGCTTTTGCATTCTTAAGTACATACATCCATACCTTATTTTTGCATTCTATACTAATTTCATCTAAACTCAACAAGGATGCAACATCAAATTGTTTCTCCTTTCCACTGTCATCCACGATTCCATAATCAATAAATTCCTTTTCTGTTATAATCTCATCATAAATTTTGTCATAAACAGCCAGCCTTATTTCCGGAATCGTATCAATTCCATACAACTTTACATTCATCCCTATTCCGCTGCCTAAAGCCTGTCTTGAAACAGTGCCCATTTTCTTTAAAAACATTCCCACATCTAATACAGTTTGTGCACCACTGCTTTTTATCATCTCAAAGTAAAAATAGCTTAAATCTTTATCCGTTATGATACTGCTCATTTCAAACTTCCTCCATTTTCCGGCTTGAATAACAGCACGCTAACATTCTAACAATTTCTTTATATTATCAATGTACTTCTGTCTATCTCCTCCTCGAAATACAGAACTCTCTAACCATTGCTTTTCTTCTAATATAAGTTCTGTAAACATACTCTCCAGCATGCGAAATGGCTCATATATCGGCATAATATTATATTTCTCTAGTAATGTCTGCATGGAACAAAATTCTTCAAATTTTGGATATGCATAGTAAAATTGTGCAATCGCCCGACACAATACAAATTTAGCTGGAACAGCTTCAAGTATCCATTCCTGATCAAACCATCGTACATTTCCTTCATCATAAAAACCATTTCTTAAAATCATGTCCAAGAAACCCACTCTCAAAATTGGACCATATGCCTTTTCATTTTTTTCTGTACTGTTATCTAATGTATAAAGAATATTCTCTTCCCAATCAATGTAATCTGACGATTCTAATATTTCTTTATATAATAAATCAAAAATCTTATATACATCGTCAATATTTTTACTATGCCAGGCCTCTAATACCTTATCTTCTAACAGTGGTTTTTTTTCAAAATCCGTAACGACTTTTCCATTCTGCCATGTACTTTCCAAAACATTTCTATGATGTTTTTCTAACGCCCGGTCATTTTCAACAATTTGTTTTAAATGTCCCTGTTCACAAGTTTCCGTCAATGCAATCTTTTCAACCTTCCCTTCTTTGGTAAAACGAGTTGCAATACGATACTTTTCCTGTCTTTCGCTTCCCATACTTGAGAAAGTTATTTTTCCAATATCCTGTGAATCCGAACACTCCACCAAAAATGAATTTGCAAAAAATTCAAATACACCATTGTCAATAACGTCTCTGTATAATCCTTTTTCATCTGCTATAAGTGTCGATTTGTCTGGCACATAATAGCACTGCAAATTTTGCATATTGTCATTCTCAGGGAGATAATTTTCTGAGTAAATTACGGTCGGAAGTTTATAATCCGGCATTGGATAATAAAAATACGTATTTTTAAATCCACTCTCTTTAACCAAATTTTCCAGTGCACTTTTGGAGAATGTCCGAACTCCCCTTTGTGTAAAACTATATTGATTCATCCCCTCAAAAGGAATACCTGTATGATCTTCTCTCGCACCACACCAATATTTCAATCCATACTGGTTCTCAATCGCAATTAAAAGTTTACCATTTGGTTTTAACAACTGTTTTATTTTTTTCAAAAAATCTTTATAAGGATTTTCTGAATTTGTATAACTCCCCTGATACTCCAAAACACCAATCAATGTAATATAATCAAACTTCTTTTCAAACTGAATGTCATTCAGATTGCCAACAATGATCTCCAGGTTTTCTTTTTCCCGACATCTTAACCACGCTGCCGTTGCTCTTCGTTTTGACAACTCCACTGCCGTAACGGTCTTGCACTTGCCACATAATACGCTTGTAACTGCACCAAGTCCACACCCAATTTCCAATGCATCACTTTCTTTATTAAAGTCATACCAATTCAAAATATTTTTTCGTAAATGAGTCAAATGGTAATAGGTAGACCAGCTAAAATGTGTATATATCGCATCTGTATAATGTTCCGGTTCATTTTCAGCAATTAATTTAATTATCTCGTCTTCTACATCGCCTTCCGAATACAAATCTTCATTTTTATACCAGTTTAAATTAAATTTCGGTTTTGGGTTCAGCTTTTTAATTACTTCTTCGTACATATCTTTCTCACCTCATGTATTAAATTTTATTAAACATACGCTGTACTCTGTCCTCAAACGTAAAATCCCGTTTTACACGTTCATATCCAGCCTGCGCAATACTTTTCCGTTTTCATAAACGAATACCACTGAAAAAAGTATTTTCATCTTAGTTTTTCCTCTTGTTCCATATTCCCTGTTAATTCTATCAAATTTTAATCTATGAATCCAGTTTATGTATTGAATTATATATTTTTTTTCTTTATACTTGTTTTAAAATCAACAACTAAAATTTAAGGAGGCAAACCAGCTTTATTCTGGAAAAAAATATGAATAATCTATCGCCACAGGAAGAAATGATACAATTAATCACAAACTGTATCTCATCCAATGATTTTGAAACTGCAAAAAAATGTTTAGATATCTATAACTCATCATTTGGACATGATGAGTTTTATACAAAATGTTCCTCGTTACTTTTACAATCTATAGTACCTTCTGTCAGCCTTGTATGCATTTATAACAATGACGAGGATACCTCTTCCATATTTAATGATATCATGCACCATCAGACCTATGAAAATCTTAACATGGCATGTATCTCCTCCGAAAATTTCGAACAGGAATTTTCAGAATATATTTCGTCAACTACAGACAAATATATCTGCTTTTATGATTCCAGCCATACCTATGAAAAGAACAGAATCCCTATCCTTGTATCCATGTTAGAAAACGTACCTTCTGCTAATGGCATTATTTGTGCACGTAATTTCATCGACAGCAATGGATCTCTCATCGCACATCCTGATTTTGTATATCAGGACATGATGGATGATATGGTTTTTGACGGAAAACAATTGTTAACCTATAGTATAGCAAATAATATTAATTTATACGGGAATCTGTCTACTATTTTGCTTTCAACTGATTATATAAAAACTCTTTTGCCATTACATTTCAATGACATTCCTGATTCCATGCGCTATGTGGATTTTCTTTATCAGCTACTGTATCCGGCAAAGATCGTATACACATATTTACCATTAGCATCTACAACGCTGTCCTTGGTTTCTGACGATGCTGCATTGATAAAAGATTACGTTCAGCTTTTACGGTATTATCACGAATCCAACAATTTTTTACAGATACCAGAAAATACTGCTGACTTTACCTGTACCTCCCAACATATTCCCTGTCAAAAGGATATCACATTCTTTTATACAGACATGGGAGAATATTATAATTTAAAACCAATAGCAGACGAAGCAATCATGCGCGGATACCATGTAACATTTACCAAAGACCTCTATCAGTCAGCTGAAATAGGTGTCTACTGCCAGCATGTGTGCCACCCGGAAAATTCCAGGTTTTCAATCATATTACTGCACGACCTTGCACAGGGACATAACCGCTGGCCAAACCTTTGGGAGCTTGAACGCTGGAATAAATTTGATATTGGCATTGTCCCGGGGGCATTCTGGGCAGATCTCTGGTCTCAGTGTGCCTGCCAGTATTACGCAAATCCAAGATGCGGCACTTATCAACTGGGATATCCCAAAAGTGATCTGGTCTCTTCTCAAGATCTTTTGAGACGCGTTGCTGAACTTCGTGAGAAATTCCATATGAAATATGACTTTTCTATTCTCTATGCTCCTTCCTGGGAAAACGATGGAAAAGAAGATGATTTTATCACAGCACTGGCTTCCCTGAATGTGAATCTGCTTATCAAACAGGCTCACTGGTCAGATCGCTACTCTCACATTATTGAGAATATCAGACAGATGCGGGCTCTGCATGAAGGAAAATATGACAATGTATATTATATTGAGCCAGAGGAAAGTATTATGACGGCACTCGCCATGTGTGACCTTGTGGTTTCTGACGAGTCAAGTGTAATGGCAGAAGGTCTGATGTTTGGCAAAATGAGTATTGCTGTTACCGACTGGCTCATTCCTGATACTACCCCAAGCCGTTTTGCGGAAGTTCCCATGGATTATGTTATCAAATGCCAAAAAGCAACTTTGCGATATCATGTAGAACAATTCCTTGCTGCTCCGGAATCATATGATTCTATCCGCCAAAAAGGAGCTAAAGTTATCTCTAATCACGGACATTGCTGCTCCGATATTATGAATGCGATTGCGTACTTTACAACGGATAATCCTGATATTTCTTTGTCCTTTTTAAACAAAAGACTCTCATCCCGTTATTCTATCTGCAGTATGTGGAATTAATACTGATATTGTGTCCTGTTCATAACCAATTACTAACATAGATCTAGCATCATCCTGTATTTTACAAAGACCAGCCTTCAATAATTATAAAAGCTGGTCTTGTAATTTTTATTCAGTTACCTCTTCTGCTGCCTTTCCCAATTCTTCGAATAAAGGAATGACCTTTTTAAATTCCTCTGCCATCTTACTATCATCTTTTAACGTGATAGCGCTTCCCAATGCAATAACTGCCTGATTAAATTTTTCCTTATCGACTCTGGCATGTCCTTCGTTTAAAACATCCATCGTTCCATTTACAACTTCAATTTCCCAGTTAATCGCATTTACAATTGCACTTAAGAAATTATCAGTATCGTCCAAACGTTCTCCCGATAATTCTTTTACAATAATTTTCATATTTTTTACTAAACGCTCATTAAATTCCGTCAATACCTGTAGTGCCTCAATCTTTTCCTTTTTATTATCTTCCATGATGTTCTCTGTCACTCCTGTGACTTTTCCTTTCTGCAAAATGCTATAATATATATCGGTCAATCTCTCCTATTTATTTACCTGTTGTTTAATAACTCTAAAAATTCCTGTGCTCTCTTTCCCCAAGTATGCGCACATCTAGTCTTCTTTTTCCCATTTTGAGCAATACATCTCTGTTTTTCATCATCTGCCAACAACTCCGCAATTCGCTGCGGCAGTTTTTCACACTGATCTAACTTAAAAATCAACATGTCATTTTCATCATAGCGTCCTCGTAAATATGTACTGTCATCTGTGACAAGAACCGCTCCCGCAAGCATAATATTAGCCATTCTTTCTGTAAAACCGGCTTTATGCCATGACATAATATTCAAGGAAAGTTTCGACCGTTTCCAGACTGTGATACTTTCTTCTACTGTAATATCCGGATGGCATCTGACATTGGGATGACTATAAAAAGCTGATTCTTTCCAACTATCTCCAAATAAATCTATTTTTATGTCTCCATTTATAATGATACGTAATATTTTTTCCCGATAATAGTGAATAACACAATAAAATACACGTCGCATCTCGTAAAACAGATTGAGATACTCTTCCTGTGTCAATATGACACCTTGTTCTTCTACTGTCCTGTTAAAAGCTTCTTCTGCCGATAATGACGCATTTTTTCTCATGAGAAGTAATAAATGATTTGCAAAGAAACGCATACTTCTGTTCATCTGATGTATAACCGGAAGCTGACTTCTGTAATCATTGTATGTTCCAACAAATGTAAGATCATACTTCTTTTCTTCTATTCCTGGAATCTCAATTCCAGCAGGTGGAAATAATACCGCATCCATCTTAAAATATTTATGTACAAAATTCACATAGTCACTATCGTGAGTTAACACACAAAACAGATCTAAGTGATGCTGCAAATGATTCTTGAGCCAAATCGGATGATCAAATATAAAATTAAATTTAGGTCCGTAAATATATTGATGCAAATACTCTGTCTCATCCTTTAGCTTAATAGAAAACATATAGGATTGTACCCCTATAATTGCGCAAAAATGCTGATTTACATATCGGGTCACACTTTCAATTGGTTCTTTTCCCATATCAAAATAAATAACATTTTTTCCTTCCTGTTCTAATGCTGCTCCAAATTGCTCTGCAAATACCGTCAGCACATTATGGCATATGTCATCACCTTTATAAATAAGTACAGGCTTCGTCATATCATCAATCCGATAATATTCCCGCCCTTTTTTCATTAACATCTCCAAATATCGAACTGTCTCATCATACGCATCTCTTTTTTCAGCATCCAGCAATATAGCTTCTATCACTTCATCAAACACACCATACTCCTGAAGCTGTATTGAATATTTAGACGCAATATAACAGTCTGTCTCCCATCCATAGCAGGCTTTCATCCTGGGATCATCATCTTCAAATACAACATACTTATCAGAATTTACAGGTTCATTTTCTGTAACAGTCCGAAAAGAAATATGTGTCTTTTCTGCGATACGCAATAAAAGCTCATATTTTTCTCCCGCTTTTAGAACAGGATTTATCCCTCCTGCCTGTTTTACCAAATCTCCCGGTATACACACTTTACCAGCGCATAATGTTTCGTCCAATAACAACTCCAGAAAAGATAATCCACCCTCTCCTGTCTCAACAATCTTCCTCATATCTGTTCCAATTCTTTTTCTATACTCTCTGCATTCCATTGTCCCATACTGTTTAAAATCACATCAACCGGACTGCCACCCCGTGTTCCTGTAAATATTCTTTTGCCTCCCTGGGAGTCTGCTCTGTAAAATGATAAATACTTGCCGCAGCGACAGCGGAAGCTCCTCCATCCATAACTGCTTCTCTCATGTGTTCATAATTTCCTGCACCACCGGATGCGATTACCGGAACTGATACGCATGATGTTACTCTGCGAATCAATTCTATATCATATCCCTGCATTGTACCATCACGTTCCACAGATGTGAGCAATATTTCACCTGCACCTGCATCCACCACTTTTTTTGCCCACTCTTCTACCATATAACCTGTATCTACCGTTCCATCATTTGAAAAGCAGTGGTATTCTCCATCAATATTACGGCAATCTATACTTGCAACGATACATTGTGATCCAAACAGATCCGCTCCTTCTGTTATAAGTGCAATATCATTATATGCTGCTGTATTAATCGCCACTTTATCCGCCCCAGCCCGCAGCAGCTGACGAATCTGTTCAATATTGCAGATACCACCACCTACACAAAATGGGACAAAACACTCTCTTGAAAAATCCCTGATTTCATCATAATCCGGATCCCTTTTTTCATTAGTTGCCTCAATATCCAATAATATCAGTTCATCTACTTCACGCATATTGTAAACTTTGATTGCCGGTAAAACAGTATCAACCCTTCTCCAGGAATTAAAACCTACTCCCTTTACAAGTCCTACTGATTTATATAACAATGTTGGTATAACCCGCACTTTCAGCATTTTTTATCCTCGTCTTACATTTTCAAGAAATTTTTTATTAACTTAAAACCTGCCTTCTGGCTTTTTTCGGGATGAAATTGCGTCCCCACAATATTATCTCTTATTACCACTGACACAAATTCTCCACAATATGGAGTTACAGTAACAACATTCTCCGGTCTTTTCGCATTAAAATGATAACTATGTACAAAATAAAAATTTGTACCATCTTCTATTCCATCCAATATCGGTTGTTCCTGTTTCTTTATAATATCATTCCATCCAACATGAGGAATCCGTTCATTTCCTGTTTCAGGCACAAAACGTACAATCTCTCCAGGTATATATCCCAGACCCTGACACTCCCGTACTTCATAACTTTTATCAGCCAGTAACTGCATTCCCAGGCATATTCCAAGAAGTGGTGTTTCTTTCTCTATTACTGCCCTCTCTAACTCCTCTGTCCATCCATTTTTCTTCAGATTTTCCATAGCATCCGGGAATGCACCAACTCCGGGAAGCACAATATATTCTGCCTCCCGGAGTTCTAACGGATTATCAATGATAACAGCATCCGAACCACACTTTTCAAAAGCACGCTGAACAGACAAGAGATTACCCATTCCATAATCAATAATTGCTGTTTCCATTTTATTTTAATGATCCTCTTCTACATTATCATAATTAATTTTAGTCAGATTTCCTTTTTTGTCTTTGATCAATTTTCCATTTTTATCCGTCAAAAACAGTTTTTTGTTGGTAAATTCATCACAAACCTTTATAAATTCATCCACAGTAATATCCAACGGTTCCAAAATATCTTCAAGTCTTTTATCAAGATACGTCCATCGAAAAGCTCCATCCCGTTCTTTTACGATTTTCATTGCTTCATCCCTTGATATTCTTCCTCTGCGGATATGCATGGATGCCTGATCTGAACAGCGCCCAAAACCAAATTTCAGGAATTTAAAATACTCATGTATCCCTGCCTGATAATTATCAAGATTTTCATAATCGTCATAATCACCCTCTACTACTTTGCCCCAGCTCTCAAAACCATGTGCTTTCGCCACTAAGACATTATGCAGACCTTCCCACGGAATATAATAACCAAGAAAAATACCAGTTACCCCTACACGCTTTAATTCTTCATCTGATGGATATGTAAATGGTATTAAATCCTTTTTCGTAATTCCTTCCTGACCAACCAGATCATTTACACGAAGCCCTAACATTCCTCCAAACTCTTCTAACCATCTACGATCTAATACATTGTTTTCTACTGCTGCTGCAGGTCCTCCATATTCATTTTGGGAATTTTCTCCCCAGATGATCAACGGAATATTAAAATTAACTGCCATTCTCACCGGTACGGTAAAAATACTTACATGTTCCGGCCATGAAATATCCCCTACTTCCAGCAGTCCTATCCGGTTTAATTTTGCGCGGACAATACGGTTTGTTGTGACCTCAATATAATCCACACCCATTTTTTTTATATTTTCAATATTTCTTCGTCCAATATCAGTAAGATCGCACGTTGTCGCAGTAACACACAATGGATTCATTCCCAGTTCTAACATGGTGACTACCTGATAGGTACTATCTTTACCACCGCTTACCGGAATAATACAATCCCAATTACTTCCATCCTTAGATCTATATCTGTCCAATATAGCCATTAACTCTTTTTTTCGCTCATCCCAATCTACATTTTTACGATTTTCATAATTTCGACACGCATTACATATTCCTTCTTCATCAAATGCCAAATGAGGTTTTGTACTTGGCAGACAGCAGCGTTTACAATACTGTATCATAATTCTTCCTCCATACCTTCACTATCAATTAGTGTTCTTTTACATTCTTTAGTCTTTCTGCGATATCATCTACAGAAAGCCATTCCGTATTCTTTCCAGAACTATATTCAAATCCCTGTTCTACTTTTTTCCCTCCCGGCTGGATTCTTGAATCATCCCACCAGTCAAAATGCGGATAAACAATAAAATGTTTTTCATACTCGTATGTCATCATAGAATCTTCTCTTGTAACCATGATTTCATGCAGTTTTTCTCCCTCCCGGATACCAACTTCCGGCATATCGCACCCCGGCAGTATCGCCTGCGCAAGATCCGTTATTTTAAAAGAAGGAATTTTTGAGATAAACGTTTCTCCACCCTTTGCCTCTGAAAGAGCTTTTATAACAAGCTGCACCCCCTCATCCAGACTGATCCAGAATCTTGTCATACGATAATCCGTAATCGGAAGTGATCTTCCCCCGTTTTCTACAATGTTTCTGAAAAAAGGAATCACAGAACCACGGCTTCCTGCAACATTTCCATACCGCACAATAGAAAAACATACATCTTTTGCACCTGCATATGCATTCGCAGCAATGAACAACTTATCAGATACAAGTTTTGTTCCACCATAAAGATTAATTGGGTTTACCGCCTTATCAGTTGATAATGCGACTACTCTTTTTACTCCACAGTCAAGTGCAGCATCCACAATATTCATTGCTCCGTTAATATTGGTCTTCACAGCTTCCATAGGATTGTATTCACATGCCGGCACCTGCTTTAACGCTGCCGCATGAACTACATAGTCCACACCGTCAAATGCGCGGTACAGCCTTTCTTTATCTCTCACATCACCAATAAAAAAGCGCAGCTTATCTCCATATTTTTTAAATTTATTTGCCATGATAAACTGCTTGTACTCATCCCTGGAATATATAATGATTTTCTTCGGATCATAGTGTTCTAAAACATATGTTACGAATTGATTTCCAAAAGAACCTGTCCCACCTGTTACTAAGATTGTTTTTCCATTTAACATATAAGCCTCCTGCTTTATCTTGCAGCATCCTGCTGCCATAGTACTAATATTATTATCGTACTTTTAAGGTTTTCTCATAACCTCTATAAAAAAATTCATATACGGTTCCATATTTCCCTGCTTGTAACTTACCGGATATTTAGTATATAATAACTACATATAAAAAGCAATTATGTTGACAGGAGTGTCCGGTATGAACATATTATTTTACCGCTATGGCAGTATCTGCGAACCCGATATCATCCAATCTTTGAAAGGACTTGGAAATAACGTTGATGAAATTACCGTCGAAATTTATAATAAAGATTTTACTCCTTCTGAAGGCGTCCGACTTTTAACTGACACTTTATTTGCACACAGTTATGATTTTATATTCAGCATTAATTTTTATCCATTTATTTCAGAGGTATGCAATATCTTCCATTTACGATATATTTGCTGGACTGTGGACAGTCCGATTGCCGAGTTATATTCGTCTGCGATCTGCAATCCATGGAATCGCATTTTTTTGTTTGACCGAGCACAATATAATACCTTTCATCCGTATAATCCGGACTGTATCTTTTATCTGCCACTTGCCAGCAATCCATCCCGCTGGTTTTCTGTCATTCAAGCTGCAACATCTTCTGACATTTCCCGTTTTACAGGTGACATTTCCTTTGTTGGCTCCCTATACACCGAAAAATGCAGTCTTTATGAATTGAGTTGTCTTCCTGATTATCTGCACGGATATCTCGACAGCATTATGCTCGCCCAGTCAAAAGTCTACGGTTATAATTTTCTGGAAGAACTTTTATCAGACACTTTGGTAGATGCCCTCAGACCTGTTCTGGAAAGCAAATATACATTTGAAAAAGAAACACCCGAAAACATACGCTCATTACTTGCACAATTTATATTAGAACCGAGTGTATCTGCGCTGGAGCGCCAGCAAACCATGAAACTGCTAGGTTCCCGTTTTCCCGTAAATCTTTATACCGGAAGTAACACAAAAGGATTACCTGTAATCAATGGTGGAACTGTGAAGACACTTACTGAAATGCCACTCATTTTCCATTACAGTAAGATTAATCTGAATATTACCTCAAAATCTATCCGTTCAGGTCTCCCCTTACGAATTTTTGATATATTAGGCTGTGGTGGATTTCTCCTGACCAATTACCAGCCTGAACTAAGTGACTATTTTACTCCTGGATATGATCTTGTATGTTATTCCAGTGAGGATGAACTACTCAAAAAAACCGAATATTATCTTTCTCACGAAAAAGAAAGGATTGAGATTGCCCAAAACGGTCTGCAGACTGTAACACAGTATCACAATTATCCAGAACGCCTTTTACAGATCATCTCTATGGCTTATGGTATTACGAAAGGATAACAATGAAAATAATATTTTTAGACACCCCAGCTTTTGCAAAACAGGATATGATAGATGCTTTTGAAGCCAGCCATGTAAGCTGCGATCTGTTCTTCCATCCTGCTTATAATGAACGTTTCGACAAAGCATTTGAGACTGCATTCTATGACTTTGCAGAACATAATAATTATGACTTTGTATTCTCCTTTAACTATTTTCCCGTTTTATCCAACTGCTGTCAAAAATACGGCATTCCTTATGTATCCTACATCTATGACTGCCCTTTAACAGCCCTGTATTCCTGCAGTCTTATCAATTCCTGCAATTATGTCTTTCTATTTGATAAAACAACATATCTTACCTTTAAAAATGCTGGCATACCAACGGTATATTATCTTCCGTTAGCTGCAAATGTTAAACGGCTTTCCTCCATGACCTGTTCTCCAGAACTGGCTTTGCGCCTGTCCTCCGAAGTTTCCTTCGTTGGTTCTCTTTATAATGAAGATCATAATTTTTATGACAGGCTCACCTCGATCAGTGATTATACCCGTGGATATCTGGATTCTATCATGAATGCACAGCAGAACGTATATGGCACTTTTTTTCTGGAAGATCTTCTCACTGCCCCTGTCTTAGCTGATCTGCAGAAATGCATTCCTTATCAACCACTGCCTGATGGCACTGAAAGTCCTGCATATGTATATGCAAATTATTTCCTATGCAGAAAAATCACCTGCAATGAAAGACATGATTTACTCAAAGCAGCTTCTGAGCAATTCCAGTTAAAATTATATACACATAATCCTCCTGCTGACATGCCCGCTGCAGAATATGTTGGTCCGATCGACTGGTATTCTGTTATGCCTCTCGTATTTAAGAATACCTGCATCAATTTAAACATCACATTAAAAAGTATCCAGTCCGGCATTCCTTTACGCGGTATGGATATTATGGGAAGTGGTGGATTTTTACTAACCAATTATCAAAATGATTTTCTGGATTTTTTTATATCTGACGAAGACTTTGTCTTTTATGAAAACAGCGAAGATTTTCTTTCAAAAATACGTTATTATTTACAGCATGACACAGAACGCAGACAAATCGCAGCAAATGGCTTTGGGAAAATAAAAGATATGCATACTTTCTCCCATCGAGTTCATACTATTTTAAATATACTGAAAAATTAATTTTTATTTTGTATCTAAAGCTGAAATTCTCCTGATTCCCGGCAAATAAAAAAGTCGACAGATAAACTGCCGACTTTTTTAATATAAAAATCTGAATTACTGTAACAGTGATAATACACCCTGAGTAGACTGGTTAGCCTGAGCAAGCATAGACTGTCCTGCCTGAGCAAGGATGTTATTCTTGCTATATGTAACCATCTCTTCAGCCATATCTGTATCACGAATACGAGACTCTGCAGACTGTGTATTCTCAGAAATGTTATCCAAGTTAGCGATTGTATGTTCAAGTCTGTTCTGTAATGCTCCTAAGTAAGAACGCTGTGTAGATACCATGCTAATTGCATTCTGAATTTGGGACATTGCCTGACCAGCATTGGTAAAGCTTGTCATCTTTAATGCATCAACACTAAGTGCTGTTGCACTCAT
>NZ_QRHS01000031.1:31946-39475 GCF_003470905.1 Roseburia sp. AM23-20 | reverse complement strand
AAAAGAGTGTATCAGAAAAATATAGTTGCTGACAGATACGGATGATTACGTACTTACGTTTTTACTGGTAAAAGATAAATCTCCTTTTTTAAAATCACCGTTTTGGTCAAAATATAATTTATAAAGATAAAAATCGCCATGATTACCATGAGAACTTAACCACAGATAAAATGGATATTTGCATTTCCGCATGGTCGAGGTATATGGGGTAAGTCTAAGATGGGAAACGGGAAGGTTACTCCCTATAGCAGGATTAGTGTCAATTTTATTTGGTAATAGGGTACCTTTAAAATATTTATAAAAAGGTTTGATAAGAGCATTAGCGTTATGAAGATATTCGTATGCTTTATCAAGATTATAGGTATCTAGGCAGATGCATGTGAAATGCTCATAAATGAATTGGTGTTTTAAATCGAAAGGTTTCATATCATAAATAGCCACGTCTTGATAGGTTATATTTAAGTTATTCTCTTTTTTGCGTGCTTCACGTTTATAATATTGCTCCATTTTAGGGTTTGGTGTATATGTGGATGTGGCAGCTATCTGAACAGATGCGACGGAATTTGTAGCGTCTGGAAGTTTGAATAAATCGAGTATTTTTTGCATTATTGACATTGGCGGATGCTCCTTTCTACTAAGAGATAAGAGTATTTTAGCATACTAAGAGCAGATGTGCATTATAAAGTCCCCCGCTTACATAACGTAGGCGGGGATTTTAAGAAATATTATTCGGTTTGTGGAGATTTACTTTTGACAAGATTAATATAATTTGGAATATTACTGCATATGAAATCAAACAATAAGTTGTATTCCAGTTCAGTTAGAGTGACCTCGGTAGAATCTTTTTTTAGTACAACATCGAAAGTATCACAAAGAGGATATTCATGAAAATCTACATCGTCATACAGATATTGTAGAAGGGAAGTCATTGCGTTTATTCCATATAATACTTCATCAGAGTAAAAATTTGTTTCATCATCATCCCAACCTAACAAAAAATCAGGAGTGGTTTCGAGAGCTTTTGCTATTAATAATATTTTTGATTGAGGAAGCCCACGTCCATCATTTTCTATTTTATTAATAGACGATCTTGATCTATATCCTATTTTTTTTGCAAGTTCTTCTTGGGACATGCCGAGTTCTTCACGTTTTTTTCGAATTCTATCACCAATTTCCATTATAATCACCTCGTAATTATATATTAGCATTGTGTAGAAAAAAATTCAACTTTTATTGAAATAAATGTTGACAATTATTAAACAAAAGAGTAACATAACAAATGTGGACAAAATGCCAACAATAAGAAAGGAGGGATGAAAAATGGTAGATACACAAAAATTATGTAAGAGAATAGATGAGTCTGGATTAAAAAAGTATTACATAGCTTCGAAGGTCGGCTTGACTACTTATGGATTACAAAAGAAAATTAATAACCAAACACAGTTTAAAGCCAATGAAATCGAAGAATTATGCATTATGTTGAAAATTAAGACATTAGAAGAAAAAGAAAAAATTTTTTTTGCAAAAAATGTTGGCAAAATGGAAACAAAAAAGTTGCAAAAAAAAGAGTAAACACCCACCGACCAAAGTTCGTGTTTACTCAAAATGGAACCTATTAAATATAGGAATTTCCTATTCGCATTATAGGGGATTCCGCCAGTTTTTGCAAGGAGGAATTGCAAAATGCAGAATGAAGTAGTAAAAGTGAATGACAAACGGATTGTTGCGGTAGAGTGGAATGGCGAGAGAGTTATTACAACGGCGCAACTGGCAGACGTTTATGAAACATCGGCTGATAATGTTAGGGTAAATTTCAATAACAACAAAGATAGATTTACGGAAGGAAAACATTACTACATTCTCAAAGGAGAGGAACTGCGGATGTTCAAGCGCAACGTAAATGATATTTACGCTGTGAAACCTAACATTAATCAAATTTACTTATGGACAAAGAGAGGAGCAAGTAGACACTGTAAGATTCTTGACACAGATAAGGCGTGGCAACAGTTTGATTGCTTAGAAGAAAATTATTTCAATCCACAGCCAGTACATTCCATTACATATCAGTATCCAGTATCTCCGGCGGCACTGGAAAGTGCAACAAATGCTGGTCGTTTATTTGAGCGTATAATGAAGTCAGAGGGTGCCTGCCCGCATGAAATTGCTATGGTGGTTAAATCAATATTCAATCAGGCAGGAATTGAAGTCAGAGAGCAGTTTGTTAAAATTCCGGCATATGAGCAATTAGCATTGGATATTATCACACGGTAGGGGGGCACTATGGCAAGAATAAAAGATACTATGAAAGTGATAAGCGATACAAGAGGTAAAATTGATAAAAATTATGATATGTTTGCGTCAAATATTATACATATCAGTAATGCGAGCGCAAATACATATGAAGCAATTAATAATGCTTTTTTTCTTTGGATACGCACAGGGGCAAAAGGCAGCCAAAGCAAAAAGGCGAAATGTGTAAAGTATGGTGGTGCTTAGAGAGCTTGGAAACAGGCTCTCTTTTTACATAAAAATGGCACAAATCTATTCCACACTCATGATAAAATAATATTAACAAATAAATAAGCACCGGACGGAACGTAGGAAGCCGTCCGCTACCCTAGAAAAAATATAGGATGTTGTTAAGGCACGTCCTGTTTTTGGGCGTGCTTTTTTCTTTGTATTTTGCCAGCTATGGAGTAAATAGCAACTCATTCGCGCCGGACTGACCGGAGTAAAAACTTGGAAAGAAAGAGGTAAGGAACATGGTAAAAGTAATCAGCGAATTGGAGAAGATTGGTCTGTCACTGACAGATGAGCAGAAAGAATCCATCAAAAAGAGTATGGGCGAGGAATTATATTCTAAGCAGGAATTGGACAAGAAACTTTCCAAAACGCAGGAACTCGAAGAAAAAAATAAGGAACTTGTAGGAAAGCAGGAAACTCTTGAAAAGGAATTACAGACTATGAGAGATTCCACACCGGATGCAGATGCACTGAATCAGAAGATTGCAGAACTGACGACCACACTGGAGACAGAACGTAAGGAACGTGCGGAGAAAGACGAAAGGGCAAGGCTTGATGGTCTTGTAACAGATTTCTTTGCTGATAAGCATTTTGTTAATGCTATCACGGCAGACGCGATCAAAGCGCAGCTGGTCGACAAACTTAACTCTGATGAAGCACGCGGAAAAAGTATTTCAGATCTGTTTGACACCATTGTCAAGGATGATAAAGGCAATTATAAGCCGGACATTCTCATTGACGAAAAGACATTCCAGGCGCAGCAGAACCGCAGCCAGATTGTTGGAAATCCAATTAATCAGCCGGATGGGGCAAAACTTTCTATGGCTGAACTTATGAAACTCAAAAACAAAAACCCGGATATGGACATTACGCCATATCTGAACAGAAAGAAGGAGAAATAACACATGGCATTATTTGATTTGGTAAATTTCAATGGTGAAGTATTCGATGCAGCAGTGCGCGAGACTCCGAATCTGCGTTTAAATGAACTGCTTCATTGCGGCGCGATCGTAGAGCGTGGCGAGTATGCATCTTTATTGCCGGATCAGAAGGGCGGTAACTTTATCACAACTCTGATCAAGGCGCGTTTATCCGGAAAGACCGTGAATTACGACGGCAAAACAGACATTACAGCAGAAGAGCGCGGCAATTACACTATGGGGCGTATCGTTGTCGGCAGGGCGCAGGGATGGACAGAGAAAGATTTTGTATCTGATATTTCGGGGGATGATTATTCCGCAGCAGCCGGAGAGGTCGCAGAGTTCTGGGATGATGTAGACCAGGATACGCTTCTTAGCATTCTTAAAGGTGTGTTCTCTATGAGTACCGGAGAGGGTAAGAAGTTCGTAGATGCGCACACCTACGATATTACTGCAGAAACAGAAAATACTTTCGGACCTACAACCCTTAACAATGCAATGCAGAAAGCACTGGGAGATAAGAAAGCAAACTTCTCACTTGCAATCATGCATTCTGTGGTCGCTACAAATCTGGAGAATCTTAAGCTGCTGGATTACATGAAATATACAGATGCCGATGGTATCGAACGTGATCTGGGGCTTGCTACCTTAAACGGCAGGATCGTACTTATTGACGATACGATGCCGGCTGTGGAAGTTGCAGAATCTTCTAAGGGTGCGGGGGATGGATATACAAAATATACCACCTATGTTCTTGGCAACGGAGCAATCGAGTACACAAACTGTGGTGTAAAGGTTGCATCTGAAATGGATCGTAATCCGGCGAAGAACGGTGGAGAGACAACACTGTATACCAGACAGAGAAAAGTGTTTGCCCCGTATGGTATTTCCTGGAAGAACACAGGCGTGATTTCTCCGACTAATGCACAGCTGGAGACAGGAACAAACTGGGAGATTGCACAGAACAACTCTTCTGATAAACCGGATTATTTCCCGGCAAGAGCGATCAACATTGCGCAGATCATTACCAGAGGATAAAGAAAGGGGATTTCTGATGGGATACACCACATATGACTTCTACAAAGAAAAATACTATGGGGATTCTATCGAGGAATCCCTTTTCCCCAAGTGGGAAGATAAAGCATCTATGAAGTTGGATCAGCTGACCTATGGGAACATCAACGATGATACCAGAACAGAATTTGACGAACGGATTCAGAAAGCCACCTGTGCACTTGCAGATCTGCTCTATCAGATAGATTTCAAGACCAGTCATGCCAGTGATGAAAAAGGCGGCAATGTGAAGTCAATGTCCTCTGGTGGGCGGTCAATTAGCTTCGGAAGTAATGAAACGCTTATTGATAAGGTGCTTGGGGATAAGGTAGCACAGAACCGGTTGTGTTATGACACGGTGTGCGAATACCTGTCCGGCACCGGATTATTATATGCAGGGTGTAATTATGGGATTCTTTGATAACAAGACTGTCACACTATTCAGCCGCTCATTCAATGCAGAAACCGAGGAAGAAACGTACTATCCGACACTGCTTGAGTGCGTAGACCTGGTGGAAACCAAGGGTGCGAACATCTCTAAGAGCGGCATAGATAGTGCGGATACAGTGAAATTGTATGTTGATTTCAAAAATATTGTCAAACCGTACCTTCCGCCGAAAGAGTGGGAAAATATGCCGGACAAATGCAAGCAGTATTTTTTGACATTCAATCCGGCACAGGATTTCTTTATCAAGGGAGATCAGACAGCCGTTGATCTGCCGGAAACGGACGCTTACGAATGGATGCGAAACAATTTTGATGATGTCTATAAGGTAACGAACATCGACAAATATGAGGACATTCTTCCTCATTTTGAAGTAGGGGGCGTGTAAATGGAAGAGAAGGAAAAACTTACTATACAGGATGCAGAGAACGCACAAAAAGGTGTTCTTGCACTTGCTATGGCTTATCCGGATTATCCTGCATTATTCAAGGCAGACAACAAAACGATAAGATGGAACTCTGTCAATACAGACAGGTCTATCGGGTTATTCCCGATGCAGGGAGCGGTATATCTGAAAAAGTATGTCAGTGGCAGTTATGTGGCACAGATGCCATTTCAGATGGTTTATAAATGTGCACCAACTACCAATAAGGCAAGCATTGAAGCACAGGAAATGTTAAACAATCTTGCTGCATGGATGGAAGAGAGCGGGATCGAATTCAAGGACCCGCATCTGACATTGCAGTCAATCGCAAGGACTTCCCCAGTGTTTGGCAGTGAACAGGATGATAAAACGGTTATGTATGCTGTGAATATGCAGCTTAAATATTTTTATAAAAAGTAGGGAAGAGAGGATAAGAAGTCATGAAGAAAAGTGCATTCATTATGAATACGAATTTACAGTTTTTCGCAGAAGATCGTACAAATATGGTTTCTCTGCTTGATATTGGTACACTCATCGGAAGCACAGCCAAGATCGTAGAGATGGGCGATGGCTACAAAGAGATCACAGAGGACTGGGGACCGAATACTGAGTCAACCCAGTACGTCAATATGAAAAATGCAAACAATACGGTAAAGGGATATGAGTTTTCCACAACACCGGAGCGTGATTATATGTCTGACGATATGCAGACTGCAATCGATACGATGTTCAAGTTATTCCCGACCGGAAAGCAGTGTGAGACATATTATTACAGATATTACAAAACAGACATTACAAAAGGCACAGGCGATTGTATCCGCGTACCTGTCACGGTATGTCCGTCAAGTACTGGTGGATCTGGCGGTGACACACTGACATCTTCCATTCAGATCAACGGCAATGGAGCAGTAGAACTTGGAACAATCACAATTGGTTCAGATGGCGCATTCACATGGGCGCCGAAAGTATCCAATACATCTGGAAAATAATAAGCGGTGTTAATTACAAATTAGCATAATCGGGTGGGTTTCTTTTAGTCCTGCCCGATTTCTGAAAGGATGGTAATTTATGGAAGAATTAGTATTAGACAGTGGTGTCAGAAAAATTGCAATTAAAAATGAGGACGGGGATGTCGTTACCGTGTTGAGCATCAATGTCGCAGATGCCGACACAGCCGAGCGATTCGGACAGGTCATCAACAAACTGGAAAGAATCTCCGAGAACTGTGAGAAAGAGGCGGCAGCATGGAAGAAAGAACATGCACAGGATGAGGTAGATTCTGACAACGTTGATGTTGAGTCGGTTTTACAGGCAAACAGAATCCGGGTGAAATACCTGAAACAGATTGCAGCAGAGATCGACGGTCTGTTTGGGGAAGATACGGTAAAGAACGTGTATGGAGATTTCACTCCGGACGAGACGGCACTGGTGGAATTTGTCGAGAAGATCATCCCAGTCATGAATAAGCTCTTCGGCAAGCGTTACGAGATGACCAGAAAACGCTATAACTCCGGCAGAAAAGGAGCACGGACATGATTAATGTCATGCTTGATCCGCTGCCTGAGGAATGGAACGGTTACAAGGTTAATACATCATTTCGTATCGGCATACAGGTATTCCTTGTGCAGTATGACAAAGAACTGAATGAGTATGAGAAGAGTGATGCACTGATCTATCTGCTGTTCGATGAACGGGAGCACCCGGACGGGGATGATCTTCGTCAGTGTGTGGAGTGGTTTCTAAATGGCTGGTTCCATGACAAACCGGAATCATCAAAAGATAATCGCAGACTGGTAGATTACGACATTGACCAGTGGCGTATTTATGCAGACTTCCGGCAGATATACGGGATTGATCTCTCCTTGGATGATATGCACTGGTGGATGTTCAATGGTCTGCTCTGGAATATGCCTTATAAACAGTCATCATTCCAACAGGTTATAGAGATCCGCAGGAAGAAAATCACATCCAAGATGGGAAAAGAAGAGAGACAGGCGATTAAGGAAGCACAGGAAATGTATGCCTTAGAACAGCCGGAAGAAAAGAAAGAGTATACTGAGGATGAGAAAACAAAGATTGACGAATACGATCAGATGATGGCAGAGATCAGAGCAAAGAAGAAAGCAGAAAAGGAACTTGGATTAGCTTAGAAAGAGAGGATTGC
>NZ_QRHS01000031.1:289-31936 GCF_003470905.1 Roseburia sp. AM23-20 | reverse complement strand
ACCAGTGGCGTATTTATGCAGACTTCCGGCAGATATACGGGATTGATCTCTCCTTGGATGATATGCACTGGTGGATGTTCAATGGTCTGCTCTGGAATATGCCTTATAAACAGTCATCATTCCAACAGGTTATAGAGATCCGCAGGAAGAAAATCACATCCAAGATGGGAAAAGAAGAGAGACAGGCGATTAAGGAAGCACAGGAAATGTATGCCTTAGAACAGCCGGAAGAAAAGAAAGAGTATACTGAGGATGAGAAAACAAAGATTGACGAATACGATCAGATGATGGCAGAGATCAGAGCAAAGAAGAAAGCAGAAAAGGAACTTGGATTAGCTTAGAAAGAGAGGATTGCATATGGCTGGTGGATATGATGGAGAAATCAGAATAAGGACATTAATTGAAAATGGAGATGCATCCAGCAGCCTGTTGCAGTTAGAAGCAAGGTTTCAGAAATTGACACGGGAATCACAGCGTCTTACCGATCAGATGCGGCAGATGGAACAGATGAGGATTCCGACAGAAGAGTATCAGCAAGTACAAGATCAGCTTAATAAAGACAATACAGCTTTAGATAAATTATTAGAGCGTATGGAACGTTTTAAAGCTGTTGGCGGTAAAACAGATAGTCGTACATTTAAAAATATGCAGTATGACGCAGAACAATTATCGGAATCGATACGGTATGCCAACGGAGAGTTGCAGGCAATGAGAGATACCGGTACCGCCTATGTTGATCCAAAAAGCACAATAGAATATCAGCAGAAAGCAGAGCGTTTAAGAGATGTAAATAGTCAGATGGAGATTTTAAATCAGCGGATGAATGAAGCTGCGGACAGAGAAACCAGAGCCGGAAACACGGGCGAGCAGAGTCTTAGCAAAACACAAAAAGCTGCTGAAAAGGCAAAGACAGCGATTGCCGGCATGATTCCGACGGTCGGAAAAGCAAAAAGTGCTTTATCTTCGGTTGGTAGTGCTGCAAAAAGAGTTTTCGATAGTATTTTTAATCATACCAAGAAATCAGGCGGAATGATTGAAAAATTTGGTAAACGAGTAAAGAAAATTGCTCTAACAATATTGGTATTTCAGTGGGTTTCAAAAGCGTTCCGGGCGATGATTGATAGTATTAAGTCGGGAATCCAGAATTACGCAAAGTATTCCGGTGACTTCAATCAGAAAATGTCAGAACTTAAAACATCGGCAACGAATTTAAAAAATGCGATCGGTGCAGCAGCAGTCCCGATTGTCAGTGCATTGGCACCGGCTTTAACAACACTCTGCAACTGGCTTACCAAAGCGGTCAACCTTTTAAATCAGTTGTTTTCTGCACTTTCTGGAAAAGGTACATGGAGTAAAGCGAAGAACCAACAGGTAGACTATGCAAAATCCTTAAATGGCACTGCGAATGCCGCTAAGAAAGCGAAGGGTGCATTACAGGGATTTGATGAACTGAATGTTATCAGTTCAAATGATTCTGGCAGTGGCGGCGGAAACGGAACTGCAGGTGTGTCATATGAAGATATGCCGATATCAGACAATATTAAAAAGATAAAAGATATACTATCCGGTGAGGATTGGACAGAACTCGGAAAAATCATTGCAGATAAGCTCAACAGTGCAATGAAAAGTATTCCGTGGGATTCTATCCAGGCAGAAGCAGAAAAGACAGGAAAACGAATTGGTACGTTGATAAATGGGTTCGTAAGTGAATTTGACTGGAATTTATTAGGATATACACTTGCGCAGGGAATTAATACAGCACTTATATTTTTGAATACATTCTTAGAAACAGTTGACTGGACAAAACTGGGATCCGGACTGGCTACTGGAATAAACGGTTTGGTAGATAATTTGGACTGGAGTCTGTTGGGGACAACGATCAGCAATGGTTTGAATGCGGCTATTGATACAGCATATGGATTTGTTTCGACACTCGATTGGGGAAAAATGGGGCAGAGCGTAGGACAGGCATTGTCAAATGCAATCCAGAATATCAAGTGGACGGAGTTCGGAGAAACGATCGGAACTGCGGTCACAGGGTTACTCGCATTTTTGGATGAAATAATAAAAAATACAGACTGGAAAGCCTTGGGACAGGGGATCATTGATGCCATTGGAGGATTTTTTGAAACGCTTGACTGGGGAGTTATCGGAGATACATTATCAAGCGCACTGGCGGGATTATGTGATTTTCTTAGTGGTGTAATTGATGAGATTGATTGGAGCGGGATACCAACATACATAGCGCAAAGCATAGCGGATTTATTGAAAGGATTTGACTGGGCGAGTGCAATGGAGAGTGTTGCAGAACTTCTTTTCCAGGCATTAAAGGCCGCTATTGAGTTACAGGATAGTATTTGGGACTTACTCGAAAGCGCTTGGGATAATGTAAAGGATTACTTCAATGACTACATTAAAGAGGCTGGTGGAAATGTAATCGAGGGACTCTATAACGGAATACTGGATGCATTGAAAAATGTTGGAACATGGATTGTAGAAAATATTTTTAACCCATTTATCGAAGGATTCAAGAATGCTTTTGGCATCCATTCCCCATCGACTGTAATGGCAGAAATGGGCGATTATATCATCGAGGGACTTAAAGTTGGATTGACAGGTATGTGGGAAAGAGTGAGTGATATCATTGAAAAATTCAAAGATAATACGAAAAAATCATTTACGGATGTAAAAGACAACGTCATTACCACACTTAATAATATGAAAGAAAAGGTGGAGAATATTTTTCAAAATATGTGGGGCGGAGTCAAAAATATTATCAATACAATGCTTGGCGGCGTAGAGAAAATGGCGAATGGAATGATAAACGGTTTAAACACGATGATAGGTGCTTTGAACGGACTGCAATGGGATATTCCTGATTGGGTACCAATCATAGGTGGAAATAAGTTCGGGTTAAGCATTCCGACAATCAGCAATGTTTCCATCCCACGTCTTGCCAATGGTGGTATCACAACCGGCAGCACTCTCGCAAACATCGGAGAAGCAGGACGCGAAGCAGTACTTCCGCTCGAAAATAACCTGTCTTACATGAAACCGCTTGCAGAAATGATCGCAAGTGAGATGAAAGGCGTGCAGACGGTGCGGATCGTAGCGGACGAAGGAAAGATTTTCAAAATTGTAAAGGAAGAGGCAAACGACTATTACCGGAGAACCGGAAGTCCGGCATTTGACTTTTAGGAGAGGAGCGTATAAATGGCATACAGCGGATTTTTAATAAAAGTAGGCAATTACACAGTTCCTTTCCGGTATATAGAGGCAAAGAAGTATAAATGCGGTATCAAGGGGCAGGATCTTGATACCTACCGGGATGCGAACGGGATACTGCACCGGGAGGCATTGAGTAACGTTTCCATAAAAATGGAATGGGAAACACCGGGAGATATAGACGAAGCTGCATTGCGTCCGCTGATGGACAGTATCAGATCCCAATATTCCCATGCAATCGAAAAGAAATCGCTTGTTACCGCATGGATGCCGGAAATCGGTAATTATGTAACGATGGACTGCTATATGCCCGACGTGGAGTATCAGATAGATTATGCAGATGAATGGACAGTCCAGTATGGATCATTCCGGCTGGCATTTATCGGATATGGAGGTGTAATTGGATGATTGATTTTAAATATGCTGATTTATTTAAACAGAATAGCGTTGATATTCAGCTTGAGATTATTTCTGATGATGGAAAAATCCATATCACAAACACTGAATTTCATGAGGAAGAGTTTGAATTAACGGAAAGCCTGTGTTCACAGTCTGAATTGACTTTTGGTGCCATTGAAGCCGGATCTGTAAAATTCAAGGTTTCAAATATTTTTCTTCCAATGAAAGGAAAATGGCTGACCGCCAGAATGACGATCGGCGGGCACACAGATCAGCCTTTTTTAATAGGAAGATTCAAAGGTTATTCAGATACACCGACTGCTGACAGAAAATACCGAGATGTGGTTGCATATGATGCCCTTTATGACATTTTAAATGCAGATGTGGCAGCATGGTACAACACTGTCTTTCCATCCCATAAAGAGCAGCAGACAGACAAAGACGGGAATAAAACGACTGTTACAGTTTATGATCCGGTCACAATGAAACAGTTCCGGAACAGCTTTTTTAAGCACTTCGGGATTGAGCAGGCTGACATTATACTGGTTAATGACGGCATGTCTATTGAAAAAACAGTTGCAGTCACGGCATCCAGCGAGACAAGTTCTGATACAGAGGAATCGAGCACCATAGGCGAATCTATGAGCGGCAAGGAAGTGTTGTCCTGTATTTGTGAGATCAATGGCTGTATGGGGCATATGGGGCGCGACGGGAAGTTTCATTATATTTATCTGGAACAGGAGATACAGGGACTTTATCCGAGAAACGATCTTTATCCGGCAGATGATTTGTTCCCAAGAGATCCGAAAAGCAACCGTATCGGGAAGGATTTATATATAACGGCTGAGTATGAAGATTTTCTTGTTAAAACAATCAATAAGTTACAGATCCGGGAGCAGAAGAATGATATCGGTGTGATTGTGGGTACTGGAGACAATGCTTATGTGATCGAGGATAATTTTCTTGTCTATGGTAAAGGAACGAAAGAATTAAAAGGCATTGCAAACAATGTTCTTTCAAAGATCAGGGGGATTGTTTATCGCCCGTTTACGGCAGACTGCAAAGGAAATCCGTGCCTTGAGGTCGGGGATGCAGTGCGGCTGCCGACCAGATATGAACTGATCGAGTCCTATATTCTGAAAAGAACTCTGAAAGGCATACAGGCTTTGCGTGATGATTTGGAAGCGGATGGGGAAGAGTACCGGACAAACGGGGCGAACGGAATACAGAAAAGTATTTTAAAGCTCAAAGGCAAGAGCAATGTGTTGGAGCGAACCATCGAAAAGACACAGAGCACGATCGAGAATAAAGAAGAACAACTGATATCACGGATCACACAGACAGCCGATACAATTCGGACCGAAGTGAAGAACACAAAAGAAGGTCTGGAATCGTCCATAAATCAGACGGCCAGCGAAATAAAGATGACGGTTGCCGGTTCGGAAGATGTGTGGGATACGACAGGGTATACGATAGCAATTACATCCTACGGTGCGCCGGATTCAATTTTGGATTCAAAAGGTAATAAAGTTTATCCGGCCGATAAGTATAAAAACAAATATTATTTGGATCAGAAAACAGGATATCTGTATTTATCAGGCGGGACCTCGTGGAAAAAGGTAGCTGAATTACAAAAAGTTTCAAAAAAATTGGAAGCATCCATCAAAGTGGAACGGGACAGAATCACAAGTCTTGTTAGTGAAACAACGGATGGTAGCAACCCTGATTCGCTTAAATCACAGATCACGCAGACTGCGAAAGAGATCCGTTCGGAAGTTACAGCTTCGCAAACAATTTGGGATACCGGCGGGAAAAAGGTTAGCTATCAGGGATATACAGATCCAGATGAAAAATATCCGGCAAGCGAAAAATATAATGGTAAGTATTATTTAAATCAGCAAAATGGATATCTGTATCAGTGTATTGAAGTAGTACTGAACAATCCTGATGGAAATCAAACGATAATAAAACATCAATGGAATGGACCAATAAAATGCAAAAAGCTATCAGTAAGTGCGTCCAGTGTTATTTCTCAGACAGCAAATGAAATTAGTTCCAAAGTGTCGAAAGATAGTGTTGTTTCAGAAATCAACCAGTCAGCCGAGGGTATCAAAATTAAAGCAAAACTGCTTGAATTAAAAGGTTCTATGGAAATGACCGGGGGATATATGCATATTCAAACGGAAGAGTCTGTAGAAAACCTTATTGAATTTAAACGCAGTGGAACACTTGTACAGATGGGAACGGATGGATTTCGAACAGTGGAAGGGACGCTTGAAAGTCCTGTTCATAAATGTACGGTTCAATATAATCAGGTTTCATTGCATAAAGGCGCAAACGATAATGACCACATGATGATCCATTTAGACGGAGATACCGGAGTAGGTGGATTCAGAGGTGGAGTAATTAATGGATCTGACAAAAGAATAAAAAACACAATTTTAGATTTAAGCAAAAAGCAATCATCTGAGTTTATTTATTCTTTAAGAGCAAAATCGTATCGTTATAATTTCGAAAAGGATGGATTTCATCATGGCTTTATAGCACAGGATGTTTTGGAAAGTGTGGAAGAAGGATGGAATATTTGCCCTCAAATTTTCTCAAACGGTAACGGAGAAAAGTATTACGGACTGAATTATACAGAGCTGATCGCTGATCTGGTTGCCACAGTGCAGTTGCAGCATGACGAGATAGAACAGTTAAAGGAAAAGGTGAGTAATTTATGATAAATGTAAAAATTCGTGAATTTGAAAATGACATTATCAATTATGTAAATTTGTGCGAGGATGTTCCAATCGAAGCTAAGTACCTGGTGTTTAAGGATATTCTGCAGCAAATCAAGGAAGAGGCAAACAGGCAGGTTACAGTAGAGCGGGAACAAATGAAGCTTGCAAAGGAAAAGGAGAGTGAGGAACATGAATAAAGCGCATAGTGATATTAATTGGGAGGATTATCCGAGTGATGAAACGCCGCTTAATGAAAGAAATCTCAACAAAATGGATAGTGCCATTGATGTCATTGATGATCGTGTAATCACTCTTGATACCACAAAAGCCACAAAAGCAGAGGTAGCAACTCTTGTTGCAGACGTGACCTTTGAGGAATCGACCGGAATCATTACGATCACAAAAAAGAACGGTTCTAAGATTGCAATCGATACACAGATGGAGAAGATCGCTGTCAACTTCACATACAATTCAACTACACAGCAGATTATCCTGACGCTGATTGATGGAACAAAACAGTACATAGATCTGTCAGCATTGATTACGCAGTATGAATTTCTTGATTCTGATACAGTGGCATTTTATATCGATTCATCCGGCAAGGTGTCGGCAATCGTGAAAGAGGGAAGCATTGAGGAAAAGCATTTAGAACCAAATTATCTTGCCAAGATTAAGGTTGAGGCGGCAAAAGCCGAATTGAGCCAGAAAGCGGCAGCAACGTCTGAAGCCAATGCCAAAGCAAGTGAGGATGCCGCAAAAGCCAGTGAAACAGCTGCAAAAAAATCAGAGGACAATGCCAAGGCGTCCGAGACAGCGGCAGCGAAGTCAGCTACGGCGGCAGCGGCATCCGAAAGCAACGCAAAAGTCAGTGAGACATCCGCCAGTGAATCATCCGCCACAGCCACGGAGAAAGCATCGTCCGCCAGTCAGTCAGCTGATACAGCAGCCGAAAAAGCAGATATTGCAACTCAAAAGGCTGCGGAGATCATCGGTAAAGCGGAATCTGCAGAAGAAAGTGCAACCAAGGCACAGAGTTATGCTGTTGGTGGTACAGGAAGCAGAGAGGGCGAGGATTCTGACAATGCCAAGTATTACTATCAGCAGGCAAAAGATGTATCCGAAGCTATTAAAGGTGGATTGCAGCCACACGGAACAGTTGCATTTGCAGATCTTCCGGCACTTGCGGATGTTAGCACAGGGTGGATGTTCAATATTTCAGACGAATTTACCACCACGGATGACTTTAAAGAGGGAGCAGGGAATGTAATTCCTGCCGGTGCCAATATTTATAAAACATCAGATGAAAAGTGGGACGTGCTTGCCGGAACTCCGGTAACTGGAATTAAAGGTGTCAACGAAGATTCTTTTCGTCGTGGAAATGTAGTGCTTACGGCAAAAGATGTTGGCGCAGTGTCAACCGGGGGAGATACAGCAGAGAATACCACAGCATTTACGGCAGCATCCGCAAGAGAAAATCTCAAAAGCAGTGAATCCCATGCGACTCTGTTCGGAAAGATTGTAAAGTGGTTTTCTGATCTGAAAGAAGTTGCATTTACCGGAAAAATCCCATGGTCTGACGTGACAGGTAAACCGAGTACATACGCACCATCCAGCCATACGCATGATGAACGATATTATACAGAAAGTGAAGTTGATTCTATATATTCTGGTATTATGCAGAATCTTATCAGCGGAGACGAAAATGTGACGACAAAATTATCAAAAAACATTGCAAATGGAGATGCGACGCTTGATAACAGAATAACAGCAGTTGCCAACGCATTAAAAGGATATCTTCCGTTGTCAGGCGGAACGTTAACGGGAAGTTTAAATATTGAATCTGGAAAATATATCCATGGAACACATACAAACGGAACAATTCTTGACATTCTGGGATTAAATAAGAACAATAACTGCCATGTCGGGAATGATACAACTCCGACGTTTCTTCATGGAGCGGGGTATCAATTAGATATATCTGGAGCATTCATTTGTCCGAATGTATCGAACCAGATGTCATGCGGAACAAAAAATAAATTATGGACAACTGTTTTTTCGAAAACAGGCGCTATTAATACCTCTGATCGTACAAAAAAACATAATATTATCGATTTAACGGAAGCGTATGAGCAGCTGTTTTTAAAATTAAAACCGAAGTCATTTATTTTTAACGATGGCGACCGTGTACATATTGGTGCTATCTCGCAGGATGTCGAAGATGCCATGCATGAGCTTGGAATGTCGGCAGAGGAGTTTGCAGGATTTTGTAAGGATATTCGGTATGATTATCGGGAATATAATGATGACGGAACACCTGTAGAATCTTCAAAAATTCCATGTAAAGACGAAGATGGAAATATCATTTATGATTACGCATTGCGGTATCAGGAATTTATCTTTCTAACTGTTTACATGGTGCAGAAACTTTGGAACCGTGTGGAAATATTAGAAAAAGAAAATGCAGAGATGAGAGATCAGATTAAATTGATGCAGCAGGATATTGCAGAATTAAAAAAATCAAGAGTCTAAGAGCCGATTACATGACCGCGTGTTGTGTAGCCGGCTCTTTTAAATAACAAGCCTTCGGGCAGAAAGAGAGGAAAATTTTATGAAATTTGACAAAATCAACATGATCTATGGATTGATCGCAACAATCGGGGCGGCACTATTCGGCGAGTACTGGTTTTTATTTGCCGGATTCCTGATCCTAAATGTGATCGACTATGCAACCGGGTACTGTAAGGCAAGATTCTATAAAAAGAATGAGTCGAGCGCCATCGGTGCAAAGGGCATCTTTAAAAAGGTGTGGTACTGGGTGGTGATCGGACTTGCCTTTTTCATATCGAATTGTTTTATAACAATGGGCGAGGTCATAGGCGTGCAGCTTGAATTTGTACTGCTGTTTGGATGGTTTACCCTTGCTACATATTTGATAAATGAAATCCGGAGCATCTTGGAAAATTTGGTAGAGATGAATGTGAATGTGCCACAGTTTTTAATTGCAGGACTGGATATTACACAGAAATTGTTAGACAGCAAAACAGAGATTAAAGAAAGCGAGGTAGAAGTTAATGGCAAATAGAAAAATCGGACAGGCAGGTCTTAAGCTCATCATGGAGTTTGAGGGCTGCCGACTTACAGCCTATCAGTGTTCTGCAGGTGTGTGGACGATCGGGTACGGTCACACTGCCGGAGTATATAAAGGGATGAAGATCTCACAGGCACAGGCAGATGCATTTTTAAAGCAGGACATAGCAAAGTTTGAAAAGTACATTAATAATCCGTCTTATGTTCCGTTTACAGAGCAGCTCAACCAGAATCAGTTTGATGCACTGGTCAGCTTTGCTTTTAACCTGGGACAGGGAAATGTGAAAAAGCTGTGTGTTGGAAGAAATATTAATCAGATTACATCAGCAATGCAGCAGTATTGTAAAGCCGCGGGTAAAACATTGCCGGGATTACAGAGAAGAAGAAAAGCCGAAGCGGCTCTCTATAATAAGAAAGTAGAGGATTGCACTGGTGCAACTGCAGTAAAGGAAAGTGAGGACTATAACATGAAGACAATTAAAAAAGGCAGTAAAGGCAACGCAGTAAAGGTATGGCAGATCATCATCGGTACGACACCGGACGGCATTTTTGGCAGTGGAACGGAGAGTGTGACAAAGACCTGGCAGAAGAACCACGGACTGACGGCGGATGGAATTGTTGGAAAGAACTCGTGGAAAACAGGGTTAGAGTCGTTATAAAAGATTGATCACTGCGGGAGTGGATGGTAAGGTCTATATTGAGTGATAAAGTGGTAAAACAAATTTTGTCATGAAATTTGTCATGAAAAGTTCAAAGTGGCGCAAATGCTGACATTATGAGTCTTAATTTAATGGGTTCGACTCCCGTCAGGTCCACTCGTAAAGTGCCGTATTTGCGGCACTTTTTTTAATTCGTGTTGCATTTCTTGCAGCGATATTTGCCAGCATGTCACTGAACACAACCAGATCAGCAGCGAGGATAGCAAGATCATCATCCGGCAGTCAGCAAGCTGGCAGGCAATGGTTGAAAGAATCTTTGAATTTTAAAATGAGATAACAAAGTAGCCCTGTGGCTTAAAGATTTTCAGCTATTTTTATACTCAGATCCATATAGATACAACGGTTTTCCGGCAGTTTCCCGGTCAGCAGATAATCCATAAGAAGAGAGAGTGATAAAGCACCCTGTTCGTCCGGCTGCTGGCAGATCGTTGCAGAGATTATGCCGTTTTGTATCATTTCACAGGTTGATGGGACGGCATCAAATGTAATGATTTTAAGAGGACGCTGCAGGGTGGCATTTAAAACCGCACGACATCCGCCGTAAACACCGGCTGCCGTAAAATAGAGTGCGGACAGATCCGGATGGCGGTCTAAAAGATCAGAAACTACCGCATAACTCTGGTAATCATCATCATTGTTCTCTACAACATCCACAATCCGGATATTCGGATGCTTTGCATGGAGATGCGAGGTAAAACCACTGATACGCTCTTCATGGCAGAGTACATTGTGCGAGCCGGTTACGATTCCGACACTTGCATAATCCCCGGAAAAAAGATGTAATAATCCTGCAGCAGTCTGCCCACATTTGTGATAGTCACTGCCGACATATGCGATGCGTTTCGAATCCGGCATATCGGTGTTGATCGTGATGCAGGGGATGCCATTCTCCCAGAGGGCATCTATTTTTTCCTGTATGACAGGGTCATTATAGGGAGAGAGAATCAGTCCGTGAATATCTTCTTTTACCAGATCGTCAATCGTCGCAAGCTGGATCTGCAGATCAAAAGAAATGCGGCGTTCAATTACAGCGCATCCGTAGATAGAAAGCTCTTCGAGTTTTTTGTGGAGACCATCCATGACTTCGTCAAAAAACGGATTTTCAGCGCCAAAAAGCAGGACACCGATCTTTATTTTTTTCTTTTGTGCAGCAAGCGCAATGCCAGCCTTGTTTGGCTGATAGTCTAAGAGTTTTGCGATTTCTAAAACTTTCCGTTCTGTCTCAGCATTGACAATGCCGCGGTGATTTAATACACGATCCACAGTGCCGCGTGAAACACCGGATAGTTCTGCAATTTCTTTCATGGTAGCCATATAAAAACCCCTTTTTCGTTTCAATCAATTCATATAGATAAAGATAACATAAAAACAGACAGGTTGTCAACTTGTGTGCATGTGCACAGAAACGGGTATATAAAAAGAAGCATATATTAAAGTGAAAGGAGCACTGCCGGCATAAAACTATGTATAAAAGTGACTGCATAAGTAAATGTAAACAAAAATGAATTAGAAAAAATGTACAAAAAGTATATTGCAAAATGACCATACAGGATGTATGATAAATAAAACGTGCACGAGCACATAATGATATGATTGATAAAAAGGAGAACGGTATGCTGTACATAGGAATTGATCTTGGAACATCTTCCGTGAAGCTGCTTTTGATGGATGCAGCCGGAAATGTGAAAAATATCGTATCAAGAGAATATCCTCTTTATTTTCCAAATCCCGGTTGGTCAGAACAGAAGCCACAGGACTGGTACAAAGAGACGATGCAGGGGTTAAAAGAACTTTTGGAAGGTTTTCCAAAAGAAGAAGTTGCTGGAATCAGTTTTGGGGGTCAGATGCATGGACTGGTCATTCTTGATGACAAGGATGAGGTGATCCGGCCGGCAATCTTGTGGAACGATGGCAGAACGACAGAGGAATGTGATTATTTAAACAATGAGATAGGAAAAGATACATTGTCAAAGTATACGGCGAATATTTCATTTACCGGTTTTACTGCACCAAAGATTTTGTGGGTAAAAAATAAAGAACCGGAGAATTTTGCAAGGATCAAAAAGATTATGCTGCCGAAAGATTATCTTGCATATAAGCTGACTGGAGAGCACTGTACAGATGTTTCCGATGCATCCGGTATGCTGCTTTTAGATGTAAAGAACCGTTGCTGGTCGAAGGAAATGTGCAAGATCTGTGGTATTACGACAGATATGCTGCCGAAGTTATATGAGAGTTATGAATGTGTTGGAACGATCTTGCCGGAGATTGCAAAAGAGCTTGGTCTATCGGAAAAAGTAAAAGTGGCAGCAGGTGCCGGAGATAATGCGGCTGCTGCAGTTGCGACCGGAACCGTTGGGGATGGCAGATGCAATATTTCACTGGGAACAAGTGGAACAATCTTTATTTCTTCTGCTAAATTTGGTGTAGATAAATACAATGCACTTCATGCATTCTGTGATGCAAACGGTGCTTATCATCTGATGGGATGTATGTTATCTGCTGCATCCTGCAATAAATGGTGGATGGATGAGATCATCGGAACGAAAGATTACAAAAAAGAGCAGGAATCGATCAAAAAGTTAGGTGAGAACCATGTATATTATCTGCCATATCTGATGGGAGAGCGTTCCCCGTACAACAATCCGAATGCGAGAGCTACTTTTATTGGCATGACGATGGATACGACAAGAGCGGATATGACACAGGCAGTGTTAGAGGGTGTTGCGTTTGCACTTCGTGATTCTTTTGAAGTTGCAAAAACACTTGGCATTCCGATCGAGCGTACAAAGATCTGCGGAGGCGGTGCAAAGAGTCCTTTGTGGAAGAAGATCATCGCAAATGTATTGAATATCAAAGTGGATGTGCTTGAGACAGAAGAAGGACCATCCCTTGGAGGGGCAATGCTCGCTGCTGTTGCATGTGGTGAGTACAAAGATGTGGAATCTGCTGCGGCTGCAATCGTAAAGGTCGTTGATACGGTAGAACCGGAGCCGGAGCTTGCTGCAAAATATGAGGCACGTTACCAGCAGTTTAAAAATATTTATCCGGCGTGCAAAGACCTGTTTGACAAGATCATCTGACGGTCAGATATAAAGTGTATAAAACAAATGAAATAGAATGATAAGAAAAGAGGAATAAGGGCATGCAGATTTATGAGGTTACGGATGCGCGTTTCCGAAAATACGGAAAAGTGATCCGGAATATTGATTTTTCAGCATTGACAGAAGCAATGAAAAAGACACCGGTTCCATCTGATGTAGTTTATGAGCCGTCAATCGCAGAATTAGAAGCATTACCGGTGGCAAAGGAAATCGAGAAAGTCTTTTACGGAGAACTTCCGATCCAGATCGGATATTGTAATGGACATAATGAGCTTTTGAATGCAGTGGAATATCACCGCAGCTCAGAGATCAATCTTGCAGCAACCGACGCAGTATTAATATTGGGATCAGAGGCAGATGTGACCGATGATTTTACTTATGAGACTGCAAAGATGGAGGCATTCCGGATTCCGGCAGGAACAGCCGTGGAGGTGTATGCAACCACATTACATTATGCGCCATGTCATGTGGACGATGCAGGATTTCAGGTGGCAGTTATTCTGCCAAAAGGCACCAATTATCCGTTAGATGAGACACATGCTGACGGAGAGGATGCACTTCTTGCAGCTAAGAATAAATGGCTGATCGGTCATGCCGAGGGCGGTCTGCCGGAGGGAAGTCATATCGGACTCATCGGCAAGAACTTAAATGTCAGAGAATAAATTTTTATTTAATAAGTATGTACAGAAAAAGAAAGCGGAGGAAAACAAAATGAATAACATTCCAGAAGTAAAAGTTGGTATCGTGGCAGTCAGCCGTGACTGCTTCCCAGAGTCATTATCGGTAAACAGAAGAGAGGCATTAGTAAAGGCTTACACTGAAAAATACAGTGCAGCAGACATTTATGAGTGCCCGATCTGTATCGTGGAGAGCGAGATCCACATGGTACAGGCATTAGAGGACATTAAGAAAGCAGGATGTAATGCACTCTGCGTATATCTTGGCAACTTCGGACCAGAGATTTCCGAGACACTGCTTGCAAAACATTTCGAGGGACCAAAGATGTTTGTCGCAGCAGCAGAGGAGACACAGGATAACCTGATCCAGGGACGTGGAGATGCATACTGTGGTATGTTAAATGCAAGCTATAACTTAAAATTAAGAAATGTACATGCATACATCCCGGAGTATCCGGTCGGAGATGCTGCAGATTGTGCAGACATGATCCATGATTTTCTGCCGATCGCAAGAACTGTCATCGGATTATCAGAATTAAAGATCATTTCTTTCGGACCAAGACCATTAAACTTCCTTGCATGTAATGCACCGATCCAGCAGTTATATAATCTTGGCGTTGAAATTGAGGAAAATTCCGAACTGGATTTGTTTGAGGCATTTAATAAACATGCAGGAGATGAGCGTATCCCGGCAGTTGTTGCAGATATGGAAAAAGAACTGGGAGCTGGAAATAAAAAACCGGAGATCCTTGCTAAACTTGCACAGTATGAACTGACACTGACTGACTGGGTGGAAGAACACAGAGGTTACCGTAAATATGTTGCTATCGCCGGCAAATGCTGGCCAGCATTCCAGACACAGTTTGGATTTGTACCATGTTATGTAAACAGCCGTCTGACAGGACGTGGAATCCCGGTTTCCTGCGAGGTAGATATCTACGGAACATTGAGTGAGTTTATCGGAACCTGCGTGAGCCAGGATGCTGTTACTTTACTTGACATCAATAACTCTGTACCGAAAGATATGTATGAAGAGTCTATCAAAGGTAAATTTGATTATAAACATACTGACACCTTTATGGGATTCCATTGTGGAAATACATGCTCTAAGAAACTTGCAAGCTGTGAGATGAAATATCAGATGATCATGGCAAGAAGCCTTCCGATCGAGGTAACAAATGGAACCTTAGAGGGAGATATTGCACCTGGTGATATCACATTCTACCGTCTGCAGTCTACTTCCGACAACAAGATCCGTGCATATGTGGCACAGGGAGAGGTACTTCCGGTTGCAACACGTTCTTTTGGTTCCATCGGTGTATTTGCAATCCCTGAGATGGGAAGATTCTACCGTCATGTGCTGATCGAGAAAAATTATCCGCATCACGGTGCTGTTGCATTCGGACATTACGGAAAAGCGCTGTTTGAGGTATTTAAATATCTTGGAGTTCCAATGGAAGATATTAACTATAACCAGCCAGCATCCCTGCCATACCCGACAGAGAATCCATTTGCATAAAATACACATAAATTAATATATTACCTGAAAACCCACGCATTCAAAACGTAACATACCGTTTTGGATGCGTGGGTTTTATTTTTTGAATGGCAGATTGTAGAACCCCGAAACTGGAAATATCTACTTGTAGAATCGCGCGTTATCCTCTGTTACAATGCAGATACATCAAAATGAAACAAAAATGTAATATTTACTTAATAAAAAGTAAATATCTGTAAATGGAGGATTTCTACATAATGAAAAACAGAAACAAGATCGTAGCATTTTTACTGGCAGGAGTGCTTGCAGCGGGGCATGGAAGTGTGGTGTATGCAGATGTGTCATGGGATCTGTGCGCAGTGAATGAAAAACGCATGCGGCTGGAGGTACCGGAAAATGAAAAAAAACATACGGACAGTGCAGAAAATAATGGAAATGCAGACATTGAAGAGCATGAAATACCACAGACCACATCGGAATATGCCGACATCGGTATTGCGTCCGTGTTAAATTATGTGAATTTACGCGCAGAGCCGTCTGTGGAAAGCGAGGCACTCGGAAAACTTTATAATAACAGTGCAGCGACGGTGTTAGAGACGGTGACGGATGAGGCAGGAGAGGAATGGTATCTGGTCAGCTCCGGTTCGGTGGAAAATGCCTATGTGAAGGCGGAATATGTAAAAGTTGGAGATGAGGATCTGGCGCGAGGCGTCAGCACGCGCTATGCGACGGTAACAACAACGACGTTGTTTGTGCGCACCGAGCCGGGAACAGAGTCATCTGTGCTTACCATGCTGCCGGAGGGTGAGGACGTGGTCGTCTATGATGCGTTGGATGAGTACGGATGGTACCGTGTGTCGACGGAGGAAGGATTGGGATACGTTTCGGGAGAGTATGTGACGATCCGGACAGAATTTCGTGTGGCAGAGTCGAAGGAGGAAGAAAAAGAGAGATTAGAGCGCGAGGAAGCGGAGCGCCAGGCGGCAGCGGCTGCGGCGGAAGCGGCAAGGAAGGCGCGTGCGGAGGAAGAAAGAAAGGCAGCAGAGGCAGCAAGAAAGGCACAGCAGGAAGCGGTAAAAACAGCAGCACAGCAGCAAAGTTCAGAAAAAACACAGCAGCAGTCACAAAATGCGCAACATGCGCAAAAAAACGATGATACTGCACAGGGAAGCAGTGATCAGGGAAAAAATAACAGTCAGTCAGGCGGTAATACAGCTACAAAGCCACAAAAAGTTTCCAATGGACAGGCGGTTGTTAATTATGCGGCACAGTTTGTAGGTAACCCATATGTCTACGGTGGCAGTAGTCTGACGAACGGAGCAGACTGTTCCGGGTTTGTGATGAGCGTATATGCAGCATTTGGAATCAGTCTTCCACATTCTTCAAGTGCACTGCGCAGTGTCGGATACGGTGTCAGCCTGGATGCGATACAGCCGGGGGATATTGTATGTTACAGCGGACATGTGGGAATTTATGCCGGAAATAACACATTGCTTCATGCAAGTTCTCCAAGTTCGGGAATCAAATACACGTCGCCTGTCAATTATCGTGAAATTTTGTCGATAAGAAGGATCTTTTAAGATATTGGAAAAATCTGGGTGCGCAACCGATTGAAAGATTGTGAAGAATTCTAAAACAAAGGTGAAAAATAAGGCACATTCATGTATTTTTGCACAAGTATAAATATACATTTTGCGACAGAAAACAAAAGCTATGTTAATATTTTGTCAAACGGGAGAAAAATAAAATCCATTATTGTCATTATGCTTAGAAACTAAAAATAAAAAAATAGTTTCCTAAAATTGACAAATGAAAAAAAATGTGCAATAATCGCAAGCTGATAAGAAAAAACAATGTTTTTGGTTTTCGATGTAGGAAGGAATGAGTCGAATGGTTGAAAGAAAAATCAAATTATCTGACACGGAGGAAGTAAAGGATTTTGTAAAGGCTGCCGGAAAATGTGATTTTGAAATTGATGTATGTTACAGCAGAGCAGTAATTGATGCAAAATCTTTGCTTGGAATGCTTTATCTGGGTGTGTGCAAAGAGCTTACCATCAAATATGGCGGTAGAGATGCCCGCTTTGAGCAGGTCGTAGGAAAATACGCAATAGCTTAAAGCAGAGGTCATGCCCATCAGGTATTGATGTATAACAGAAGATAAAGGGATAGATGAAAAGACTGATTACATATATCTGGAAAGGTATGTGGAATCAGTCTTTTTGTGCTATAATCCATATATGAGTACAAAGATTGAAAAGAATGAAAAAGGTGTCATAAAAATATCAGTTCGTGATCTGGTGGAATTTATTCTGCGGGAGGGGGACATTGATAATCGTCATGGACGGGGCGCTTCAGCAGAGGCGATGCTTGCAGGGGGAAGAATCCACAGGAAGATTCAAAAACGCAAGGGCAGTAATTATCATGCCGAGGTTCCACTTAAAATTGCAATAGAGGAAGACAAATATCAGCTTGTGATCGAGGGACGTGCGGATGGAATTTTAATTGAGAGTGCAACGGAGGAAATTACATTTGCAGACAATTTTAACCATAGGACGATGCCGATAGACTGCAAAGTCACGATTGATGAGATCAAGGGCATGTATATGAAACTTGATCTTTTAGAGGATGCGATCGGTGTGCACCGTGCGCAGGCAATGTGTTATGCTTATATCTATGCATTGCAGCACGATCTGTCTGCTATTTCAGTGCAGATGACGTATTGCAATTTAGATACGGAAGATATCCGGTATTTTCATTATGATTATACATTTGAGGAGCTTGCAGACTGGTTTGAGAAGCTGATAGATGAATACAAAAAATGGGCTGATTTTCAGTTTGCATGGAAAAAGCTGCGTCAGGCATCTATTAAACCACTGCAGTTTCCATTTCCTTACAGGGATGGGCAGAGGGAGCTGGTGGCTGGTGTATATCGTACGATAAAAAGAAAAAAGAATCTTTTTATCCAGGCGCCGACCGGAGCCGGAAAGACGATATCAACGGTGTTTCCTGCAGTCAAGGCAGTGGGCGAGGATCTGGCAGATAAGATATTTTATCTGACGGCAAAAACGATCACGGGAACAGTAGCGAGAGAAGCGTTTGAGCTTCTGCGCAAAAACGGATATCAGGCAAAGGTGCTTACGATCACGGCAAAGGAAAAACTGTGCCTGTGTGAAGAAATGGAGTGCAATCCCATTAACTGTCCTTATGCAAAAGGACATTATGACAGAGTAAATGATGCAGTTTTTTCTCTGCTGCAAAAAGAAGACGTGATCACGAGAGAAGTGATATTAGAGCAGGCAAAAGAATACAATGTCTGTCCGTTTGAAATGTGTCTTGATACGGCAACCTGGGTAGATGACATTATTTGTGATTATAATTATGTATTTGATCCCAATGTTTATTTAAAACGTTTTTTTGCAGATGGAACAACAGGGGATTATATTTTTCTGGTGGATGAGGCTCATAATCTGGTTGAGCGCAGCAGGGAAATGTACAGTGCCATTATATATAAGGAAGATTTTCTTTCGGCAAAAAAGATTTTAAAGAAATATGGTCAGGCAAAACTGGTACGGGAACTTGAAAAGTGTAACCGTGTATTACTGGCATATAAACGCGAATGTGAAAAATACATGATCTATGAATCAATTGGAAATCTTGCATTTGACTTCATGAATGTGGCATCAGATCTTGACGAATTTCTGCAGAAATCGTCGGAGTTTCCGGAACGGAAAGATCTGAGTGAGTTTTATTTAAATCTGCGTAACTTTTTGAATATTTATGAGTTATTGGATGACCATTATGTCATATATGCGGAACATGAGCAGGATGGGCGTTTTAAACTAAAATTATATTGTGTGGATCCATCCAAAAATCTTCAGGAGCGGATCAATAAGGGAAATGCGACGATTTTCTTTTCTGCGACACTGCTCCCGGTGGGATATTATAAGAGTCTGCTTTCGACAGAAACAGATAATTATGCAGTTTATGCGAAGACGGCATTCCGGGAAGAACAGAAACTGCTGTTGCTTGGAAATGATGTGAGCAGTAAGTATACAAGGCGGAGTGTAGCAGAGTTTGAACGGATCGCATCCTATATAAAGAGGACAGTCGATGCCAAAAAAGGAAATTACATGGTGTTTTTCCCTTCCTATAAAATGATGGAGCAGGTTTATGATATTTTCCAGGATGAAAATCAGGCAGATCCATCCTGTGAGATCGAAACATTGATCCAGCAGCCCGGAATGAAGGAAGAAGAGAGAGAATCTTTTTTGCAGGCTTTTTCAGAAGAAGTATCTGAAAAACGGAATGGATCGTTAGCTGCATTTTGCGTAATGGGAGGTATTTTCGGTGAGGGGATCGATCTGAAAAATGAACAGTTGATCGGTGCAATCGTTGTCGGTACAGGGCTTCCACAGATCAGCAATGAGAGAGAAATCCTGATGGGATATTTTGAAAAAAGACTTGGCGCCGGTTTTGATTATGCTTATCGTTATCCTGGGATGAACAAGGTGCTTCAGGCAGCAGGAAGAGTGATAAGGACAGTGGAAGATGTCGGAGTCATTGAACTTTTAGATGAACGCTTTTTGCAGAGTGAGTATCGTGCACTGTTCCCAAGAGAATGGGAACAGCAGACAATATGCAGGGTAGATACAGTCGAACAGTATTTAAAAAAATTCTGGAACCGTTCCTAAATGGGAATCAGATCGTAGGCAAAAGATTTAAAAACTCTTCTGTAGACTGTGAAACAGGAAGCGTTGGATTGATGGCTGCAACCATCTGTCTTGATGGAAGTTTTTCTTTTGTTTTTACGATGAACAGATCTTTTGATTCACGGTTTAAACAATAGTCTGGTATGAAAGCGATACCAAGACCGATGCGTGCAAGGTCGATTAAAAGATCGTTACTGCTAAGTTCAATCTGCGGGATCAGTTCAAGCTGATGCTGTAAAAACAGGTTATGCAGAAACTGACTTGTTGTACTCTTGCGGTCGAGCATGAGAATTGGATATTGTTTTAATTCTTCAAATGGGATCTCCTGCTGTTTCAGATTAAAATATGCTGGATTCGCAATGAATACGTCAGTAAAATTACATACGGTTTTCTGAATATAAGAGTGATTCAGATTCGAGTTTGGAAAATTGGTTACGATCAGATCGACTTTTCCCTGATCGAGGAGGTCAACACAGCTTAAAGATGTTGCATTCGTAACTTTGATCGGTACATTTGGGAATTTTTTGTGGAACTGTTTTAAATAAGGAACTAAAAAGTAACGACAGATCGTGTCACTTGCGCCAATATGAAGCTGACCGAGTCCAAGACTGCCGGAATCTAAAAGCTGGCTCTCGCCGCGCTGGATTAAGTTCATTGCAGGTTCAATATGTTTTAATAAAACTTTTCCGGCAGGGGTTAGCTGCACCTTTTTGGTACTGCGGATAAAAAGCGGCTGATCTAACTTTTTCTCAAGAGTTTTGATCGACTGGCTGACAGCAGACTGCGAAATAAAAAGCTGTTTGCTTGCCTCAGAAAAGCTTAAAGATGTTGCTACATAATAAAACACTTTGTATAATTCATAATTGATATCCATGAAGTCCTCTTTCTGCGGGCTGGCCGCATATCCTTTGAATGAAATACATTAACAAACATAATTACTATAATTATAAGACATGCTTATAAATATGTCAATGGAAACTGATAATGAGAGTATCTAAAATATTAATATAATTAATAAATAAGATTAAATATATTAATTATGCTTATTTTAGAACCTATGTTATACTTTGAAAAGATAAATGGAAACTGAGAATGGAGGTTACCACATGAGCAGTGTAAAACGTGTATATGTTGAGAAGAAACCGGAATATGCAGTCCGGGCAAAAGAATTGCAGTCTGAAATCAAAAGTTATCTTGGAATCAGTGGTGTGACGAAGGTTCGTGAACTGATCCGTTATGATATTGAAAATATTTCCGGGGAAACTTATAAGAAAGCCCTGGTAACCGTTTTTTCTGAACCGCCGGTAGACGATATTTATGAGGAAGAGTTTGATTTAAACGGAGCAAGAACATTTTCCGTAGAGTTCTTACCGGGACAGTTTGACCAGAGAGCAGATTCCGCAGAACAGTGCGTGAAATTATTAAATGAAGAGGAAGAACCGATCATCCGCACCGCAGTGACTTATGCGATCGAGGGAACAATCAGTGACGAAGAGTTTGCAGCGATCAAAAAACACTGCATCAACCCGGTCGATTCAAGAGAGACAGGCTTAGAAAAACCTGAGACTTTAGTGCAGAGTTTCCCGGAGCCGGAGGATGTTAAGATCTTTGACGGTTTTCGTGATACGCCGGAGGCTAAGTTAAAAGAGTTATACGATTCATTGAATCTTGCGATGACATTCAAAGACTTTTTACATATCCAAAATTATTTTAAGAACGATGAAAAACGCGATCCGTCCATGACGGAGATCCGTGTGTTAGATACCTACTGGTCTGATCACTGCCGTCATACCACATTCTCCACAGAACTTAAAAATGTGGCATTTGATGACGGTTATTACTGCGCGCCGATGAAAGAGACTTATGAGGATTACTTAAATACCCACAAGAACCTGTATGCAGGACGCAGTGATAAGTTTGTATGTCTGATGGATCTTGCCCTGATGGCAATGAAACGTCTGAAAAAAGAAGGAAAGTTACAGGATCAGGAAGAGTCCGATGAGATCAATGCATGTTCCATCGTTGTTCCGGTAGAAGTAGACGGAAAGACAGAGGAGTGGCTGGTTAATTTCAAAAATGAAACACACAACCATCCGACCGAGATCGAGCCGTTTGGTGGTGCCGCTACCTGTCTTGGCGGTGCGATCCGTGACCCGTTGTCAGGACGTACCTATGTTTACCAGGCAATGCGTGTGACCGGTGCCGCAGATCCGACGGTTCCTGTTTCCGAGACGATCTCCGGAAAACTTCCACAGAAAAAACTGGTGAGAGAAGCTGCACACGGATACAGCTCTTACGGTAACCAGATCGGTCTTGCAACCGGATACGTCAAAGAAGTTTACCATCCAAACTATGTGGCAAAACGTATGGAGATCGGTGCTGTTATGGGTGCTGCGCCAAGACGTGCCGTACAGAGACTGACTTCTGATCCGGGCGATATCATTATCTTACTTGGAGGAAGAACCGGACGTGATGGTATCGGTGGTGCCACAGGTTCTTCAAAAGCACACAATACAGAGTCCACAGCAGTCTGTGGTGCTGAAGTACAGAAAGGTAACCCGCCGACAGAACGTAAGATCCAGCGTTTATTCCGCCGCGAGGAAGTAGCACATATCATCAAAAAATGTAACGATTTCGGTGCAGGCGGTGTTTCTGTTGCGATCGGAGAACTTGCAGATGGACTTCGTGTACAGCTTGACAAAGTGCCGAAAAAATATGCAGGATTAGACGGAACTGAGCTTGCAATCTCCGAATCACAGGAGCGTATGGCAGTTGTGGTATCACCTTCTGATGTCAGGACTTTCTTAGGCTATGCAGCAGAGGAAAATTTAGAGGCTGTTGAAGTTGCTGTTGTTACCGAGGAGCCGAGACTTGTTTTAGAGTGGAGAGGAAAAGAGATCGTAAATATTTCCCGTGCATTCTTAGACACCAACGGTGCCCATCAGGAGACCAATGTTGCAGTTGATATGCCGGTACCGGAGGATAATTACTTAAATAAGATTTCTACACCAAAAGTTGCAGACGCTGTTGCAAAGAACGATATGAAAGCAGCATGGCTTGCAGAACTTGCTGACTTAAATGTCTGCTCACAGAAAGGTCTTGTGGAGATGTTTGACGGTTCCATCGGTGCAGGAAGTGTTTATATGCCGTTTGGTGGAAAATACCAGCTCACAGAGACACAGTCTATGGTAGCGAAACTTCCGGTTGCCAATGGAAAATGCGATACCGTAACCATGATGGCTTATGGTTTTGATCCATATTTAGCAAGCTGGAGTCCATATCACGGTGCAATCTATGCGGTGTTAGAATCTTTGTCGAGAATCGTGACTGCAGGTGGTGATTATAAGAAGATCCGTTTTACATTCCAGGAATATTTCCGCAGAATGAACGAAGATCCGAAGCGCTGGAGTCAGCCGTTTGCAGCACTTCTTGGAGCTTACAATGCACAGATCGGATTTGGACTACCTTCCATCGGCGGAAAAGATTCCATGTCCGGAACGTTCAATGATATTGATGTACCGCCGACACTGGTTTCTTTTGCAGTGGATGTTGCAAAAGAGCAGGATATCATCACACCGGAGTTAAAAACCGCTGGAAATGAACTGTTATACTTTACGATCGATAAAGATGAATATGATGTGCCGGTTTATGCACAGGTTATGAAACTTTATGATGTGATCCACACACTGATCCAGAAAGGTGCTATTGTTTCTGCATATGCACTTGACGGAAAAGGTCTTGCAGCAGCACTGGCAAAGATGGCATTTGGTAATAAACTTGGCGTAACTGTGGATGCAGATGTGACGACAGATACACTGTTTGCTCCGGGCTTTGGTAACATCGTAGCAGAGGTTCCTGCAGGTAAGACAGCAGAAATCTACGAGGCACTGCAGAATGCAGGTTTATCTGCAAATGTAAAGAGAGCAGGTTCTGTCAACGGGGATGCAGCATTTATCTGTGGCGATATGAAACTTGCGATTGATGAGGCATTAAATGCATGGACAGGCACTTTGGAAAAAGTATTCCCAACCCGTGCAACTGAGGATAAAGAAGAAGTAAAAACAGATCTCTACCATGCAGATTCTGTTTATGTATGCAAAAATAAAGTGGCAAAACCAACCGTATTTATTCCGGTATTTCCGGGAACAAACTGCGAGTACGACAGTGCAAAAGCCTTTGAGCGTGCAGGTGCGGATACGATCGTTAAGGTATTTAAGAACCTAAATGCAAGCGATATCCGTGAGTCCGTAGACGAATTTACAAAGGCAATCGATCAGGCACAGATCATCATGTTCCCGGGTGGATTCTCCGCCGGTGATGAACCGGAAGGATCTGCAAAATTCTTTGCAACTGCATTCCGCAATGCAAAGATGACAGAGGCTGTTATGAAACTCTTAAATGAGAGGGATGGATTAGCTCTTGGTATCTGTAACGGATTCCAGGCACTGATCAAATTAGGACTGGTACCTTATGGCGAGATTCGCCCACAGACAGCAGATTCACCAACATTGACCTACAATACGATCGGACGTCATATCAGTAAAATGGTATATACAAAAGTTGTTACAGACAAGTCCCCGTGGTTAGCACAGGCGGAACTTGGAAAAGTATACTGCAACCCGGCATCCCACGGAGAGGGACGTTTTGTTGCACCAAAAGAATGGTTAGATAAACTGTTTGCAAACGGTCAGGTTGCAACCCAGTATGTCAATGAAGCAGGTGTTCCGACCATGGATGAAGAGTGGAATGTCAACGGTTCTTACTGTTCCATCGAGGGTATCACAAGCCCGGATGGACGTGTGCTTGGTAAAATGGCTCATTCTGAGAGACGTGACAGAAGTGTTGCAATGAACATTTACGGAGAGCAGGATCTTAAAATCTTTGAGTCCGGTGTAGCATATTTTAAATAAGAGACAATATATAGAAAAGGGAAGAGATATTTATCTTTCTTTGACAATTTTAAAAGACCTTCCAGAAAGGAAAAGAAAAAATCCTTTCTGGGAGGTCTTTTTATCCATGTTATTTTATCCGGACTCTCGCCATTGCGTTCCCAGGTAGGACGGTAGTCTTTATCACCGGTTGTATATCCCTTGGTCAGTGTCCAGAAAGAACCGTTGTCTGCCGGACAGCCTTCGCATAAATCTTCCTGACAAAATACTTGTGGTCGTTCGTAGGTTTTCATAAAAATACACCCTCCATTCTTGAATCTATATGTCCGCTTCTATCATACTAGTATAAAGAATATGGGTACATGGATAAATGTGTCATTTTTTATTCAGGTGTGTTTTTATATGATTTTCTGCGTTTTTATAGACAAAAATGAATTTGCCACCGGTAATGTGCTATAATTAAATAATCTAGAAAGTGAACGGAGGAAAACAGAGTGCGAAAAAATCAGGAAAAACAGCAGTCCAAAACACTGTTAGATATTCTGAGAGAAGAAAAAACAGATAAGTATCAAGGCGGTATCTATCATAAAACACAGATCGATTTAACCTATAATTCAAATCATATGGAAGGAAGCCGTCTGACGCACGATCAGACAAGATATATTTTTGAAACCAATACCATCGGTGTTGAAAATGAAGTTCTTAACGTGGATGACGTGATTGAAACTGCAAACCATTTTCGGTGCATTGATATGATAATTGATGATGCCTGTATGGTATTGACAGAGAAATTGTTAAAGCTGCTCCATCTGACTTTAAAAAATGGAACCAGTGATTCCAGAAAAGACTGGTTTGCTGTTGGAGATTATAAAAAGATGCCAAATGAGGTCGGGGGTATGAAGACTACATTACCGGAGCAGGTATCCGGTAAGATAAAAAAATTGCTGGCAGAATATAATGCGAAAGAAGAAAAGTCTTTGGAAGATATTTTGGATTTTCATGTGAAGTTTGAAAGAATTCATCCGTTTCAGGATGGCAACGGACGTGTCGGCAGACTGATCATGTTTAAAGAGTGTCTGAAATATAATATTGTTCCATTTATTATCGAAGATGATTTAAAAATGTTCTACTATCGGGGGCTGAAAGAATGGGACAATGAAAAAGGATACCTGACAGATACCTGTCTTACGGCACAGGACAGATATAAAGCGTATCTTGATTATTTCCGAATTGATTATTGATCATTTTAAGAAAACTTACAGAAAATGAAAATCCTTTCAAACTGATCAAAAGATAGATACAATATGATCAGGCAGCAGAGAACGTCAAAAACGTGTAAAGATAATTACACGATAAACAGGAAAGTATAGGTAAAATATGAGCAGAATCATCAGTATTGGAAAGCAGGATTTTGTATCTTTAAGAAAGAACCATTATTTTTATATTGATAAAACAGATTTTATAAGGCAGTGGTGGGAAAGTGAAAAATACCGCATACGGCAGGGAACATATCGGGTTATTTTTGTCAGCTTTGCGGATGTAAAACAGAACAATTACAAAGATGCTGTTCAAAAGATAAAAATATTATTGTGGATGTTTATAGACAAAACCGCTATCTAAATGAACAGGAATGTTTTACAGAGAATGAGCATTGGCAGATATGAAGATACAGATGGAAAGTCTTTTAAACGGAAAGACGATTGAAGTTAATTTTGATGAACAGATCGTGTTCAGCCATCTTGCACAGGATGAAAGCGCGGTATGGAGTCTTCTGGTAGCAGGTGGTTATTTAAAGGTTGAGGATGTGGATGCAATGAATTATTATATGAATAAGATTACGCTTGCAATGTTTAGTTATTTTGATGTCGGAAGGGAAGACGCTGGAAATCAGGAACCGGAAAGATTTTATCATGGATTTGTGCTTGGACTGATAGCAGACCAGACAGATATCTATGAAATCAGGTCGAACCGGGAAAGTGGCTTTGGCAGATATGATGTCATGATGAGTCGAAAGAGCGGGAAAAAACAAAAATACAGGCAATTATATTGGAGTTTAAGGTAAAAAATAATAAAAAAGAGCAGAAACTTGAAGAAACAGTACAGTCAGCACTAGTGCAGATCAAAGAAAAAAATTATGATGCCGAACTGTTGGCACGGGGAATACCAAAAGAGAAGATCAGACATTATGGATTTGCATTTGAAGGAAAAAATGTGTTGATCGGATCGTGAGAAGATATGAAAAAAAATGGAATATCCTCTTTCCACCCGGTATAAAACATGATACGATGAGAAAAATAAAACCAAACAAAACAAAATGGAGATGAACATGAAAAAATATATCACCTTATTCCTTTCAATTTTTCTTGCAATGTCACTTACTGCCTGTGGAAATAAAACAGACAGTCCAGATGCAGCTGGAAAGGCAGAGATCAAAGATGCCAAAGAACTTCTTACCACAGTCTGGAACAGCTACGAAGAAGATGAGAAATTCGCCGTCGCAGGCGGAGACATGACGGAAGAAAATATGACAGAGGATGCGCCGGGGACATTTGGAATCACGGATGCGGATGAATTAGACCGCATGCTTGGCTTTCCGGCGGCGGATGCGGAAAAGATCGATGATGCGGCTTCCATCATGCACATGATGAATGCGAACACATTTACCTGTGGTGCCTATCATTTGAAAAATGCAGAGGATGTAGAGACAGTAGCTGCAGACCTCAAGGAAAATGTGATGGGCAGACAGTGGATGTGTGGATTCCCGGACAAGCTGGTAGTAATTTCGGTGGAGGATTACCTGGTATCTGTTTTTGGAAATGAAGAACTGGTAAACACGTTTAAAGACAAAATCACGCAGACTTACGAAAATGCAAAAGTCATCAGTGAGGACGGGATCGTATAAATGTTATTTTCAAGTATCACATTTTTATTTTATTTTCTTCCGTGTATGGTGCTGGTGTATTTCCTGGCACCGGGGCAGATGAAAAATACAGTGCTTCTTTTGGGGAGTCTGATCTTTTATGGATGGGGAGAACCGAAATACCTGCCGGTGATGGCAGCAGTCATCCTGGCTGGTTATCTGTCTGCCCGTCTGATCGGTACATGTCAGAATAAACGGCAGTCAAAAATTCTTTTGGCTGCCGCTGTTTTATTAGAAATTCTGCCGCTCGTCTATTGTAAATATGCCGATTTTTTTATCCGGAATCTCAATGTGCTGACAGGGCAGAAAATTCCACTGCTTAGCATTGCAATGCCGCTTGGTATCAGCTTTTATACATTTCAGGTCATCAGCTATACGGTGGATGTATACCGGGGCAGTGTGCAGGCACAGAAAAATCTGCTCATGTTTGCTGCCTATGTCGCAATGTTTCCACAGCTCGTTGCAGGGCCGATCGTGCGCTATTCGGATATCAGAAGTCAGCTTGAAAACCGTATGCACAGCGTGGAAAAATGTGCATATGGAATTCGAAGATTTGTAACCGGACTGTCAAAAAAGATACTGATCGCAAATGTGCTCGGGGAGCTGATCGGTCATTTTCAGGCTTCGGAGGAAAAATCGGTTTTATTTTTCTGGATGTATGCGATAGCATTTATGCTTCAGATTTACTTTGATTTTTCCGGGTACAGCGATATGGCGGTCGGGCTGGGAGCCGTTTTTGGATTTGATTTTCCGGAAAACTTCCGCTATCCTTATTGTTCTGCGAGCATTACTGAATTCTGGCGCAGATGGCATATTTCACTTGGCGCGTGGTTCCGGGATTATCTTTACATCCCGCTTGGTGGCAGTCATGTAAAACCTGTGCGGTGGATCTTCAATATTTTTCTTGTGTGGATGGCAACCGGATTCTGGCATGGGGCGGCATGGAATTTTATCCTGTGGGGACTGATGTATGCGGTGCTTTTGCTCATTGAGAAAACGTGGCTTTTGCCTTATTTGAAGAAACATAAGATCATCGGACACCTGTATGTGCTGTTTTTTGTGCTGATCGGGTTTGTACTTTTTGATGCATCCTCCGTGGCGGATTTTTGGGATGGTATCGTATCTATGTTTGGCGGGGGACAGATAAAACCGGTTACGACAGAGAGTATGTATTATCTGAAAAGTTATGCAGTGGTCATCCTGACCGCGGTAATCGGGGTGACACCGTTTCCTGTGAGATTATATGGAAGATTGCAGAAAAAGAAATGTTTAAAGCAGACGCTTGACATTGCAGAAATTATCCTGCTGGTCATATTACTGCTTCTTTGTGTGGCATTTCTGGTAGATGGGTCATTCAATCCGTTTTTATATTTCAGATTTTGAGGACAATTATGGGAATAAAGCGAAAAGACAGAATCACCGTTATCATGATGGCATTGATCCTGTTTGGATTTTTAACAGGAAATATTGTGAAAAGTGATGAGAAGATTTCTATCTCAGAACGCAGAAAACTTGCACAATTTCCGAAAATAAGTGTGGAAAACATCAAAAATGGTACCTTTATGAGTGGATTTGAGTCATATGCAAAAGACCAGTTTCCGCTGCGGGAGCAGTTTCGTGCGTTAAAGACGGCATTTTCTCTATATGTACTTGTGCAGAGCGACCAGCACGGACTTTATAGCAAAGAGGGTTACATTGCCAAAATGGAATATCCGCTTCATGCGGATTCACTGCAGTATGCCACAGCATGTTTTGGGGAAGTCTATGAACGTTATCTTTCAGGCACATACACGGATGTCTATCTGACGATCGTGCCGGATAAAAGTTATTTTCTGGCAGATGAAAATGATTATCCGTCTATGGATTATGATGTACTGGCAGAGCAGGTGAGAGATGGGATGGAATATGCACAATATATTGACATATTTGGAGATCTGCAGATTTCGGACTATTATCACACAGATGCGCACTGGAGGCAGGAACAGATCACAGATGTGGTACGGCATCTTGCAGGGGCTATGGGGGTAGAGTTAACACAACAATATGAGACAAAAGAATTAGAAAAGCCATTTTATGGTGTCTATTATGGTCAACTCGCACTTCCTGTAAAGCCGGACACGTTATATTATCTGGATAATGATATGCTGGATCACTGTACGGTGTATGATTATGAGGATCATGCGGAAAATAAGATCTATGACCTGACAAAAACAGAAGGAAATGATTTGTATGAGATATTTCTTGGGGGATCAAAGTCCTTGCTCTCGATTGAAAATCCAAATGCAAAAACAGACCGGGAACTGGTTATGTTTCGGGATTCTTTTGGCAGCAGCATTGCTCCGCTCCTGGCAGATGGTTATGCGAAGATCACTCTGGTGGATATCCGGTATCTGCCCGTGGAGCGGATTGGAAACTATATTAATTTTAAAGATCAGGATGTGCTGTTTTTATATAGTACGTCGGTGTTAAATCACAGTGAGACTTTAAAATGACAGGAGGCTGGGGCGCGATCTTGTGCAATTTACCAATCAATAAACTTGAATGCACTATTTGCCCCCGGCATTCCTATCAGCGACTTCAATCAGGGAATCGGGATAAATTCCGGTTTCCTTTTTCGGAATACCGTATAATGCGTAAAGCCGGCATCTTTTAATATAGAAGGAACTTTTTTAAAATCAAAAGCAACATGCTCCGGCTGATGTGCGTCGGCACCGATCGTGATGATCTCCCCGCCGAGTTCATGATAGCGCTTAATGATGTCCTCTGTCGGGTTCGGATGACCGAGTCCGTATTTGAAACCGCCGGTGTTGATCTCAATCCCTTTGCCTTTGATAATAAGAGCCTTTAAGATTTCGTCGATGATGTCGGCATATTTCTGATAGGAATAACTGGCATTTTTATTTGGACCGTATCTTACCACGTAGTCGATGTGACCATAGACGTCAAAACCATCGAAAACTGCGATATTTTCCAGAATGGATTCAAAATATTCCTGATAGCCTTCCTCCTCCGTGTGGTTTTCCCAATAAGCCGGATAATAAGGATCAACGCCGTGCATGACGTGTGAGGAACCGATCACGAAATCAAACGGATACTGGGATAGGATGTCGGCGTGAATGCCGGCAAGGTGCGGTTGAAGACCAAGTTCAATTCCAAGGCGTACCGGCAGGACTTCTTTATATTTTTCCTGCAATGCCTCCACAGAAGAAACATAATTCGGAAGATCCAGTAAAAATGTCTCCGGTTCATCCGGGTAATCGATGTCAAGATGGTCCGTGAAGTAGATCCCTTTTAAATTTTTTTGTTTTGCAGCAGCAATCATATCTTCCTGCGGCGTGTGGCTGTCGCCGGAAAACTGGCTGTGCATGTGTGTATCCCATAACATATTAAATCCTCTTTCCTGTGCCGGGCTGGCACATAATGTGAAATCTTATTTGCGCAATTACGCATATCACAAATGCTGGTTTGTGGGTGATATGAGTTTCCCTGTGTAGGGTGGTTCTGGGGGGTTACGATTGGCAAATTGCATCAAGCCGGGACTGTTTTGTTCCGTTGTACGAAAATAAGGCAAGTCTAAGTCAGCCTGATTTAATGTTTCTCGGAGTGACGTGTGCGTCTTAAACGCCCCGTCCGGGGGCATTAAGACTTGTGCTGCCGTCCGTGGCAGCACAACACTGTGTTACGAACAGGCA
>NZ_QRHS01000031.1:0-279 GCF_003470905.1 Roseburia sp. AM23-20 | reverse complement strand
CACAACACTGTGTTACGAACAGGCATACAAAGACTTTCTAATTTTCTCCCAAAGTCACAAAACGAGTCCTGGCTTGATGCGATTTGCCAGCCGCAAGGTTGTGAACTACCCTTAGCCGGGAAACTCATTTTACAACCTTGGGGGTGCGTAAATTTTTGTGACATTCATTTCAAAAAGGTTGAAAAATCTCGACGCAATCTGTTATATCTATGCTTTTAAACATACATACTTGGAATAATAATCTGCATTATTAGTCTGTTAATTTACGAAATGATTAAT
>NZ_QRHS01000030.1:0-42076 GCF_003470905.1 Roseburia sp. AM23-20 | reverse complement strand
AAAGTGATTGCGGGTTATTTCTGTAACCTCGATAACCTTATCACCCTTCATCAGCGTAAAGCAGATAATTTGAAAAATTTAAAGAAATATATGCTTCAAAATATGTTTGTATAGGGAGAATAACGGATATGGGGAAGATTATCTTATATCATGGGAGTCCTGACAAAGAAATAAAACCGACTTTGGGATTGGGAGAAGAGCGCCATGATTACGGAAAAGGATTTTATTTGACAGAAAGTGTTGATCTTGCGAAAGAGTGGGCGGTTTGCAGACCGGATGAATCAAATGGTTGGGTTCATAAATATGAACTGGATATGGAGGGCTTAAAAGTACTTGATTTTCAGAAACATAGTATTTTATCGTGGCTGGCAGAATTAATGAAACACAGAGATGCAGCTGATTCGAAACGATATAGAATGTTATCCCAGAAATTCATTGCGAAATATGGAATAGAAACAGGCAGTTTTGATGTGATAAAAGGATGGAGAGCGGATGCATCATATTTTTATATTGCAAAAGCATTTGTCAGAGATGAAATTGATGTGGAAATTTTAGAAGAATTGTTGTTGCTCGGAGGACTGGGGATACAGTATTGCATCAAATCAGAATTGGCATATTCAAGATTACATGAGAGAAAAGAAGAACTTGCCGCGGTGGACTACAATGAATTTAATGAAAAGTATAATGAGCGTGACGTGACAGCGAGAAAAAGGATGAAAGAACTGATTGATTCGGATGCGAATAAAGTAACCAACGTGTTTAGTACACTTTTGTGAGGTAAGAAAGATGCAGGCATATTCAGAAACATATTTAGATGATGTGGTAGAAAGTCAGGGAAAATTGTTTGATTTTGTGGCACAGACATTTCCCCAAAATGATACGGCAGATTTTATAAAAACATATATGAAAAGCAAAACCAGAAAGTATATCGATGAGTCAAAGGCGTATGTAAATACCATGGATGCCAAAGAATTGTGGAAATACTTCTTGGATACAGAAAAGTATAAATTAAAGGAAGGTAAGGCTTTAGAAGGATTTATGCCGGACTGGATCGGTGAGTTTTATGCATATTATCAATGGTATTACAATATTCCAAGTGCAGAAGTGATAGAAAAAGTGCCATTAAATTTTTTGATGAAAGCATATCACGGACTGCATGACTTAGAACTCGATCTGGCAGTAAAAAAGGTAGGTGCGGCTTAAAATGGACATGATATGTTTTCATAATCCGGACGAAGAAAATGGATATCTGAGCAACTGGTATATGTCAAAATTTACGATAAATGGAATCACGTTTTCATCCATGGAACAATATATGATGTATCAAAAGGCAGTTTGTTTTAAAGATCATGTGATTGCCCAAAAGATATTAGAAACAGAAAGCGTTGGAACAATCAAAGAATTAGGACGTATGGTGTCGGGATATAGTGAGAATTACTGGAATGGAATACGGCAGATTGTAGTTTATGAGGGACTTATAGAAAAATTTTCTCAAAATGATAAATTGAGGGAGACATTGCTGGTTACAAATGACAAAATTCTTGCGGAATGTGCAGTAAAAGATAGGATTTGGGGAATTGGATTGTCTATGAATGATCCGGATCGTCTGGATATGGGAAAATGGAGAGGACAAAATTTATTGGGATATACGTTAATGATGGTTAGAGACAGGCTGTAAATGTTATTACTTGGGAACAGCGTAAGTTGGGGAAAGTGTGTGAAAGAATCACTAGGAAAAATATAAATAACGAATCAGATTTGCCCCTGACAATAGCATCTCAATATGGATTAATTGATCAAAGAGATTTTTTTAATAAGATTGTTGCGGCAAAGGACATGTCAAATTATTATCTTTTGAAAAAAGGAGAATTTGCATATAACAAAAGTTATTCTAAGGGATTTGATTATGGTTCTATAAAGCGACTAAATGCCTATGAACAGGGTTGTTTATCGACATTGTATATATGTTTTGGGATAACATCAGATGATGTGGATTCAGATTATTTGGAATGTTTTTTTGATACTCTTAAATGGTATTCTGACATTACAATGATATGTGCAGAAGGTGCTAGAAATCATGGATTATTAAATGTTGATACAAAAGCATTTTTTGATGAGGTTACAATATCCATGCCTTCCTCAAAAGAAGAACAATGTATGATTTCTGCATATTTGAAAAACCTCGACCACCTTATCACTCTTCATCAGCGTAAGTATAAGTTACTAAGAAAAATAAAAAAGTATATGCTACAGCGCATGTTTCTACGACACAAGTGAAAATATATGATAAAATTACATAAATGGTAGATGCCTTAAACGTTATAAGGAGTATTCAGGCACTTTCCTGCCTGAAATATGAAAGGAGTGACAAAATACATGAAAAATTTAGTAACGGATGATTTGTTTTATGTATGCATAGTAATAGAATTTGTTGCAAGAAGTACACATAATCATGTCCGAGATATTGTAAATAGACTATCTGATGATGATGTTGCGCATCAGATAAAAGCGGCACCTGTGAATCACTGTCTTTCTATGGAACAAGTCTGTGATGAATGGATCGAGGATTACCTGCGTTGTTCCTATGAAGAAGGATACGTTTTGAACTAATGAGAAAGGAAAAATTATGGCAGAATTAGAAGCAGTCATCGAAAAAAGACTGATCGATAAGTTATGCAGTGGTGAATCACAGTGGACATACCGGCCGGATATCAGAACAGAAGAGCAGCTTTGGAGCAATTTTAAATATATTTTAGAGCAGAACAATAAGGCAAAATTAAATGATACGCCATTATCTGACTCCGAATTTGCAAAGGTGAAGAATGATCTTTCACATGCCTCCTTCTATGATGCCGGAAAGTGGCTGGTTGGTGAGAACGGCAAAGTATATGTGCATGTGCAGCGTGGAAATGAGACACTGCATTTACTTGTGATGAACAATGAGCATATCGCAGGGGGAACCAGTGTATATGAAGTGATCAATCAGTATCAGGCGTTTGCAACGGGTGAGGAAAATGATAATCGTGACCGGAGATTTGATGTGACGCTTCTGATTAACGGTATACCAATGATCCATATTGAATTGAAAAATAAAGAACATTCTTATATGGATGCATACCGGCAGATCAAAAAGTATATAGCAGAGGGGAAATTTCATGGGATTTTCTCGAATGTGCAGATGTTTGTGGTAAGTAATGCGGTTGATACAAAGTATTTTTCAGCGGCAAGAGACACGGAATTAAACAAAAAATTTATAACCGGGTGGATTGATAAAGAAAATTTATCAGTATGTGATTATATTGATTTTGCCGAAGCGGTGCTGAAAATACCGGAAGCACATGAGATGGTAACAAAATATACGGTATTGGATAATGATAAGAAGAAGTTATTGATCCTGCGTCCGTACCAGATACATGCGATTGAAGCTATGAGAGCTGCTTCAAAGAGGGGCGAATCGGGATTTATCTGGCATACCACAGGTTCGGGAAAGACAATGACATCTTATAAGGCAACGCGAAATTTGCTGATGGATATCCCATCCATAGAAAAGACAATTTTTTTGATCGACAGGAAAGATCTTGATTTACAGACAAAGATGGCATTTCAGTCTTATGCGGACAATGATACGATAGACGTAGATGATACAGATTATGTGGATACTTTGATCAAAAAGCTGGCAGATGGAAATCGCCAGATGATTGTAACAACAAGGCAGAAGATGCAGACGATGGTCAATAAACGTCTGCAGGAAGGTACAAAAGAATACCAGAAAATAAAAAGTCTGAGAGTCGCTTTTGTAGTGGATGAATGTCATAGGGCAGTTACTCCGGAGACAAAGAGATTGCTGGAACGTTTTTTTAATAATTCCTTGTGGTATGGTTTTACAGGGACGCCAATTTTTGAAGAGAATAAGTATGAACAAAAAGGAGATTTGCCACAGACGACAGAGCAGTTGTATGGAAAATGTCTGCACAGTTATACCATAAAAGAAGCGATTCATGATGAGGCAGTTCTGGGATTTATGATCGAAAATCTTGGACCGAAAAATGCCAATGTTGATTTATCCGCATTTGAGACGGAAGATCATATGCGCAGAGTACTGGATGTCATATTGAATCAGTCCTATACAAAGTTTGGTATGCAGAATGTCAAAGGCAAAACATACGAGGGAATTTTGACAGTTAATTCGATTCCAAAAGCGCAGAAATATTATGAGCTGCTGAAAAAAGTAAAAGCGGGACAGGATAAATTAAAGATTCACGAAGATATCAGCCGTGCAATGCCGGATTTCCCGAAATTTGCTATTACGTATTCGTTATCAGAAAATGAAGAGACATCCAGTATTTATCAGGAAAAGATGAAGGAGTCCATGGACGATTATAATGAAATGTTTGGAACTACTTATAAAATTGAGGGAATCAACGCATATAACAGCAATTTGAATGACCGGCTTGCAAGAAAAGAGAAGCGGTATCTGGAAAGAAGCCAGCAGTTGGATCTTGTGATCGTAGTCGACCGGCTGCTGACAGGCTTTGATGCACCGTGTCTGTCAACGTTGTTTATGGATCGTCAGCCGATGAGCCCGCAGGATCTAATACAGGCATTTTCCAGGACAAATCGTTTATTTGATCCAAATAAGCAATATGGTCAGGTTGTAACATTTCAATCTCCCGGAGATTTTAAAAATGCGATCAATTATGCATTAAAATTGTATTCCAGAGGCGGCGATGGAAGCCCGATTGCAGAAGACTGGGATGATGTATTAAGTTCATTTGCAATTTCAGTAAAAACAATACATACGCTTGCAAGTACACCAATGGATGTTGCAGGATTGTCAAAAAAACAGAAAAAAGCCTTTGTACATATGTTTCGTGCGTTAGATCATGATTTTGCACATTTAAAGGCATTTTCGAATTACAGTGATGAAATTCTTGCAGATTATGAGTTTTCGGAAGCAGAATATGAAGATTATGCAGCAATGTATCATAATGTGATGGAAGAATTAAAGAAGGCAGAAGAAGATAAGCAGGATGAGGATAATCCGGTTATGGATGATTATGATCTGATTGCTTACAGTAAACTGCGAGTGGACTTTGAGTATATTATTGAGTTGCTGCAGGGAGTTGTCGAATCTTTAGATCAATCGGAGGATAATTTTAAAGAAGCAGATTTTGAACATGATATGAGTATGATCCGTGGTCTGATTCAGGATTTTTCGAAAGATAATCCAAAACTCAGTGCCCTGTTAGAGTCAGTGGTCGATCAGATTGAGAAAGATAAAACAAAGTATATAGGACAGGATATTTCCGTGATTATTAATGAAATGAGATACGCAGCCATTGACAAAGAGATAGAAGATTTTGCCCGTCAGTGGTATGTAGATTTTGAAACGGTACGATATGAGGTATATAATTTCAAGGATGGAGAGCTTGCAAATGAAAATAATTTAAAGGAAAAGGCAGATTATACATCGTATAAAAATAATGAAAATGAACCAATGCCAAAATTTAAATTCAGAAAAGAAATGATAGAAGATTTTAAAAATAATCTGATGGAAAGCGTTCTTCCATTACTTGCCTGATCGGATAAAGTATGCAAAATAGCTGCCGCTGAGCTGAAAAATGCGGCAGCTATTTTTAGAATCGGCGTATTATAAATTTGTGACAATGTGTTTGTCTGTAGAGCATGCAGACAAGGGTTTTGATTTTAGTTTAAATTTGACAATGAGCGCATGATGATATCTACATCTTTGCTTTCAAGTTCCTGTATGATATGCAGATATGTTTTTTGGGTTGTTGTCATGCTTGAATGTCCTAACCGGCGTGCAACACTTGCAATAGAAACTCCGGCAAACAAAAGTAAAGAGGCATGTGTATGGCGAAGACCATGTACTGCAATGACAGGTATGCCGGCATTTCTACAGTGGCGCGCTAATATGCCATTTAGAGTGGAGTTATATACTTTGGTTCCATTTACGAAGATGGGTTCATCCTCTGGAAGATTTTTTAATAAATTTGAGAATTGCATAACCGTTTGCCAGTCAATCTGGATTTTTCTCACAGAGGAAGTGTTTTTCGTGGGAAGGAAACCGCCGTCACCTTTATAGTCCCAGGTCTTAGAAATGGAGAGTGACTGGTGGGCAAAATCAAAATCTTTTGGTGTTAAAGCAAGTGCCTCGGAAAATCGCATACCTGTTTTGGCAACCAAAAGAATGAACCAGTCCCAGGAAATATTCTGTTCCAATGTTAAATCTTCGATTAATTTATGCAATTCAAACTGATTGAGATATTTAATCTTTTTATCACCGGGTTGTTTTCCCTTAATAATGGCTTTTCGGGTGGGATCTCTGGAAATAAGTCCTTCATCAACGGCATCAAGTACAGCACATTTTATATGATGATGAAAATCGAGAGTTGTCTGATGCTCGTGTGTGGAAGCGTAATCATTGAGCAGTTTCTGGTAAGAAATCCGGTCAAGATCGCTGATGATTAAATCAGGAACAAGTTTCTCAAGCCAGTGATGGGCCATCAGATATTTTTGCATAGTTACAGCTCTTATGGCACCTTCTTTGTATACGGTGATCCATTGTTTGTAATAGTCGCAGAATAAGACGGTGCTGTTCGTTTGTGTTGTATTCATAAATAATCTCCTTTATCCATTTTGTATACGCCGATTGCACACGTGGTGTTATAAGTTTTATGAATAAGCATATTGTATCTGATTTTTAGGAACATATTTATGAAATATTACGTGTTTCTAAACAAAATATAAATAATTGGCACACTGGTATGACCAGAATTTATTGACATCACCACTATTAAATGATAGAATTTATCTATAAATAACAGACGAAACAAAAATGTTACATCAGAAATGGAGATTATCAATGGGAAATGTACGGATTCTGGAAGTAAAACAGAGTATTTTCGAGAGCAATGACAAGCAGGCAGCATTGCTCCGCGAAGAACTGAAAAAAGATGGTGTGTTCTTACTGAACCTTATGTCATCACCTGGATCGGGCAAAACAACGACGTTAACACGCACGATCGAGGCACTGAAAGATGATTTAAAGATCGGTGTCATGGAAGCAGATATTGATTCAGATGTGGATGCAGAGACGATTTTAAAGACCGGAGCAAAAGCGATCCAGCTTCATACAGGCGGCATGTGTCATCTGGATGCAGATATGACGGGACAGGGATTAAAAGGACTTGGGACAGATGATGTGGAACTGGTTATTTTAGAGAATGTCGGCAATCTGGTATGTCCAGCAGAGTTTGACACAGGTGCTGTTAAAAATGCAATGATCTTATCTGTGCCGGAAGGACATGATAAGCCTTTAAAATATCCGCTGATGTTTTCTATCTGCGATGTTGTACTGATCAACAAAATAGATGTGATGCCTTATTTTGATTTTGATCTGGAACAGTGTAAAAAGAATATCTTAATGCGCAATCCGAATGCAAAGATCATCCCGATCTGTGCAAAGACCGGAGAGGGTATTGAAGAATGGGCAGACTGGCTGAAAACAGAAACAGCTGCATGGAAAGAGGAGGAACACGCATGAAAAAGTTTGAGTACACACCACCGGAACAGCCGAGAGAGCTGATCTTAAAATTAGGCCAGAAGATCACTGACCGCATCGGTCATACGGTGACAGCAGAAGATCCGGAATATTATGGTTTAGAGGCACTTGTGACCGATGAGATGGCAGAGGTTGCACTGAAAATGAAAGTGCGTAAGCCGATGACATTAGCGCAGATCGTAAAAGCAACCGGAAAAGAAGAGAAAGCACTCGAAGAATTGCTGCAGGAGATGAGCAATATCGGTCTTTTGGAATACAACTGGGAAAATCCAAAGCATGAGAAACAGTATGTTCTTCCGATGTATGTACCGGGAAGTGCAGAGTTCTTTAATATGAAGTTAGACCAGATCAAAGAGCACCCGGAGGTAGCGTCATTCTTTGAGCGTATGGCATTTTTACCATTGCAGAAAGTAACACCGATGGTACCGCCAGGAGGCGCAGGAATCGGTATGCATGTTATTCCAGTTGAGAAAGCGATCGAGACAGAGAATGAGTCTGTCAGTGTCGAGCATATTTCCCACTGGCTGGATAAATATGACGGAAAATACGCAGCAGGTCCATGTTCCTGCCGTTATTCACGCGGTGTTTTAGGCGAGGGATGTGCGGATGATCCGGAAGACTGGTGTATCGGTGTCGGCGATATGGCTGATTATCTGGTTGAGACAAATAAGGGACATTATATCACACGTGAAAAGGTAATGGAGATCTTACAGCGTGCAGAGGACAACGGTTTTGTCCATCAGATCACAAATATTGACGGCGAGGACAAGATTTTTGCTATCTGTAACTGTAATGTAAATATCTGTAATGCGCTTCGTACTTCACAGTTATTTAACACGCCGAATATGTCGCGTTCTGCTTATGTGGCAAAGGTTGAGACGAAGGATTGTGTTGCATGTGGACGCTGCGTAGAGTACTGCCCGGCAGGTGCCGTAAAACTTGGTCAGAAGCTTTGTACGAAAGACGGAGCTATCACATATCCGAAACACGAACTGCCGGATAATACCAAATGGGGACCGGAAAAATGGGATATGGATTACCGTGATAATAACCGTATCAACTGCTATGATACCGGAACAGCACCGTGTAAGACTGCCTGCCCGGCACATATCGCAGTACAGGGATATTTAAAAATGGCAGCACAGGGACGTTATACGGATGCGCTTGCCCTGATCAAAAAGGAGAATCCATTTCCGGCAGTCTGCGGCCGTGTCTGCAACCATCGTTGTGAGGATGCATGTACAAGAGGTACCGTAGATCAGGCGGTTGCGATCGATGATGTTAAGAAATTTATCGCAGAACTTGATTTAAAGGCAGAAACGCGTTATATTCCACCAGTCGTACAGCCGTCAAACCGTGGAACTTTCCCACAGAAGATCGCGATCATCGGTGGTGGTCCTGCAGGTTTAAGCTGTGCATTTTATCTGGCTGCCAGAGGTTACAAACCGACTGTATTTGAGAAAAATGAACGTCCGGGTGGAATGCTCGTTTACGGTATTCCTTCCTTCAAATTAGAGAAAAATGTTGTGGATGCTGAGATTGAAGTAATGCGTGAACTTGGCGTAGATATTAAATGCGGCGTGGAAGTTGGAAAAGATATTTCATTAGATGAGCTGCGTGCACAGGGATATCAGGCATTTTATATCGCAATCGGATGTCAGGGAAGCCGTAAAGCAGGTATTCCGGGTGAGGATGCGGACGGTGTGATGAGTGCAGTTGATTTCTTACATATCGTATCCGGTGGAAATGAAGATTACCGTGTGGATGGCAGATCCGTTGTCATCGGTGGCGGTAATGTTGCAATTGACGTGGCACGTACAGCAGCACGCTGTGGTTCAAATGAAGTTTCCATGTTCTGCCTGGAGTCCGAAAAAGAGATGCCGGCATCAAAAGATGAGGTGGCGGAAGTTAAAGAAGAGGGCGCAGCCGTTCATTGTGGCTGGGGTCCGAAAGAAATTCTAACAGAAAATGGCAAAGTACGCGGCATCGTGCTGAAAAAATGTATTTCTGTTAAAGATGAGACAGGCCGCTTTAACCCTCAGTTTGATGAGAATGATACGATGACTGTGGAATGTGAGCATGTTTACTTAAGTATCGGACAGAGTATCTTCTGGGGTGACCTTTTAGCAGGTTCAAAAGTGGAACTTGGAAGAGGAAACGGAGCTGTGGCAGATCCGCTTACTTATCAGACTGCAGAACCGGATATTTTTGTTGGTGGAGATGTCTATACCGGACCGAGCTTTGCAATCAATGCAATCGCGGCCGGAAAAGAAGGTGCAGAGTCCATTCACCGTTTTGTCCATGAAAATGCGAGCATGACGATCGGAAGAAACCGCCGTCAGTTTATCGAACTGGATAAGGAAAATCTTGCGCTCGAAGGATATGACAATGCAAAGAGACAGAGTCCTGCAATGGATGATAAGATTGATGCACACAGATCCTTCCGTGATGCACATAAGACACTGACCGAGGAGCAGGTGAAGATCGAGACAGCGCGTTGTCTTGGCTGTGGTGCTTCCGTGGTGGATCCGAACAAGTGTATCGGATGCGGTGTCTGCACAACAAAATGTGAGTTTGATGCGATCCATCTGCACCGTGAACTGCCGGAGTGCAGCCGCATGGTAAAAGCAGAGGATAAGATGAAGGCAATTCTTCCTTATATGTTAAAACGTGAAGTGAAGATCCGTTTTGGGAAAAAGGAGAAATAAAGCGAATGCATGAACTTGGAATCGTATTTCATGTGATCAAAAGCGTAGAGGAGATCGCACAGGAAAATGATCTGACAAAGGTTTCGGCTGTGACACTTTCCATTGGAGAAGTGTCCGGCATTGTGCCGTCCTATCTTACAGACTGCTGGCGCTGGGCAGCAGACCGTACAGAGATCTTATCCGGCAGTGAGTTAAAAATTGATATGATCCATGCGGTAACACATTGTGACGACTGTGGCTGTGAATATGATACCGTAGAGCACGGTAAGATCTGCCCGGAGTGTGGTGGTGAACATACCTGGCTTTTATGTGGAAATGAAACGATGATTAAAGAGATCGAGGTGCCGGAGGAAGAGCCGGTGCCGTAAAAGTGTGACAGATTTTTGCAGGGTATGCTTTGTATTTTATGGCATACAGAACAGAAACATAATTGCATTTCTTAAAAAATCATGATACCCTTTGTATACATAATACTTATATGCAAAATATTTTTCCCGTATAATTTTCATGTATATAGAGGGTATTTTTGTGAAGTAATATTGTAAATCTTTGCAAAGAGCACATTTAAAGTCCTTGTTGCGTAAGATTTTAAATGGAAAAAGAAAAGACACTGACATTGAAAGAATTATCTGAGATGAAAGGTACGGCATAGAGTAAAATATAAGAGGCGCATTGTGACTCTTTTTGGGCTGTACCTGGAATTAGGGGTACAGCTTTTTTGGTTCCAAAAGCTGCATCATAGATTCGTGTATGAAAATAATATAAATTTGGTAATCAGGGAGAAAATGAATGGAAACAAGAGTAGCTTTGATAGGGATCATTGTAGAAAACATGGATTCCACACCAGAATTAAATAATCTTTTGCATGAATATGGTTCGTATATCATCGGACGTATGGGTTTACCATACCGCGAGCGGAATGTACATATCATCAGTGTTGCGATCGATGCGCCGCAGGATATCATTAATGCACTTTCCGGCAAAATTGGCAGACTTAACGGAATCACGGCAAAGACAGTGTATTCTAATGTTGGCATAAGCTAGTGTACGCTATTATTGTTAGTGATACAGTACACCAGTGCAGATGTAATTGAAATTACTAATTAATTAAAAAATGAGGAATTTATGTTACAAAACCAGATAATACAAGATCAAAACAAAAATACACAGAGCACACAGAGCACCTACGGCATGCCAGAGCGTGAACTTAAAAATCTGCCGGAGACAATAGAAAAGACAGCAGATATCACAAAAGAACAGCTTGCATTTCTTCTTTCCACAGAGGACAATGCAATGATACAGGACTTAAAACAACGTGCGCGAAATGTGGGTGACCGCATCTATGGAAAAAATATTTATATCCGCGGACTGATCGAGTTTACCAATTACTGCAAAAATGACTGCCTTTACTGTGGAATCCGCAGAAGTAACTGCCACGCAGACCGTTACAGGCTGACGGAGGAGGAAATCCTTTCTTGCTGTAAGAACGGATATGAACTGGGATTCCGGACTTTTGTATTACAGGGGGGAGAGGATGGATTTTATTCAGATGAAAAAATCTGTCATCTTGTTTCAAAGATCAAGGAGGAATATCCGGACTGTGCGGTGACACTTTCCATCGGTGAAAAATCAAAGGAGAGTTATCAGGCATATTTTGACGCCGGGGCAGACCGGTATCTGCTGCGCCACGAGACGGCAGATGAGGCACATTATAAAAAGCTGCACCCGGCGGAGATGTCCTATCAGAACCGGATGCGATGTCTTAGAGATTTAAAAGAAATTGGATATCAGACCGGCTGTGGATTTATGGTGGGTTCGCCATATCAGACCGTAGATACTTTGTGGGAGGATCTGCAGTTTATCCGCAGATTAAAACCGCAGATGGTCGGTATCGGGCCATTTATCCCGCAGAAGGATACGCCGTTTGGCAATGAGACGGCGGGTACGATGGAGATGACACTGCGGCTGCTGTCGGTCATAAGGCTGATCCATCCGCATGTGCTGCTCCCGGCAACCACGGCACTTGGAACGATCCATCCAAAGGGCAGGGAGCTCGGAATCTTAGCAGGAGCGAATGTTGTCATGCCAAATCTGTCTCCGGTTGCCGTGCGTGAAAAATATAAATTATATGACAATAAGATCTGTACCGGCGATGAGGCGGCAGAATGCCGTTTCTGCATGCAGCGGCGCATGGAAAGCATTGGTTATCAGGTAGTTGTAAACAGGGGAGATTTTTTGGCATAACAGAGAAAACAGATAAAGAACTGGCAGTTCTAAAATAGCATTGCCGGTTTTAGGTGACAGAAAAACTGTCATACCATATAAAAAATACTAACCGGAAAGTAAGCGGGTGGTTACTGCTCAAACAGTATGTGCGAACAGTAACAGCGGGTGCAGACTGACCGGAAAGAAAGGAAGCATGTATGTACAACGCAAAATCATTAAAAGCAGAAGAGTTTATTTCAGACGAGGAGATCAAAGAGACACTTGCCTATGCAGATGCCAACAAAGACAATGTGGCACTGATCGATGAGATCATCGAAAAGGCAAAATTAAGAAAAGGTTTAAATCACAGGGAGGCATCTGTCCTTTTAGCATGTGAGATCCCGGAAAAGATCCAGGAAGTTTATGAACTTGCAGAGCAGATCAAAAAAGACTTTTACGGAAACCGTATCGTATTATTTGCACCGCTTTACCTGTCAAACTACTGTGTAAACGGCTGTGTATACTGTCCGTATCATCTGAAAAACAAACACATTGCAAGAAAGAAACTGACACAGGAAGATATCGTAAAAGAAGTTACTGCACTGCAGGATATGGGACATAAACGTCTTGCGATAGAGGCTGGGGAAGATCCGGTCAACAATCCGATCGAATATATTTTAGAGTGTATCAAAACCATCTACAGTATCAAACATAAAAATGGTGCGATCCGCCGTGTCAATGTCAACATTGCAGCAACGACCGTAGAAAATTACCGCAAATTAAAAGAGGCAGGAATCGGAACTTACATCCTGTTTCAGGAGACTTACCACAAAGACAGCTATGAAAAACTGCATCCGACCGGACCGAAACATGATTATGCATATCATACGGAAGCAATGGACCGCGCAATGGAGGGCGGCATTGATGATGTGGGACTTGGTGTATTATTCGGACTTGACCTGTACCGCTATGAGTTTGCAGGACTTTTAATGCATGCAGAGCATTTAGAGGCAGTACATGGAGTGGGACCTCATACGATCAGTGTTCCAAGAGTAAAACATGCAGATGATATTGATCCGGATGCGTTTGATAACGGTATTTCCGATGATACATTTGCAAAAATCTGTGCACTGATCCGTGTTTCCGTTCCATATACCGGGATGATTATCTCAACCAGAGAGAGCCAGGAAGTGAGAAATAAAGTACTTCCGCTTGGTGTATCTCAGATCAGCGGCGCATCAAAGACAAGTGTAGGAGGATATGCAGAGCCGGAAAAAGAGGACGAAGTGACCAGTGAGCAGTTTGATGTCAGTGACCAGAGAACGTTAGATGAGGTTGTAAACTGGCTGATCAAACTTGGTTATATCCCAAGTTTCTGTACGGCATGTTACCGTGAGGGAAGAACCGGTGACCGTTTTATGGCACTTTGTAAAAACATGCAGATCTTAAACTGCTGTCACCCGAATGCGCTGATGACGTTAAAAGAATACTTAGAGGATTATGCGAGCGAGGAGACTAAAAAACTTGGTATGGAGCTGATCGACAGAGAACTCGAAAAGATTCCGAATCCGAAAGTAAAACAGACTGCATACGAGCATATTCATGATATTGCAGAAGGAAAACGTGATTTCAGATTCTAAGAAAAACGTGATGCATATTCGGAATGAACAAACCAAAGGCAGATAAATTATGCCCGCAGGCTGTTCGAAAGGAGTACTATGGCAGGAACACTAAATGACACACCGGGCAGCAACCGTCTGCATATCGGTGTGTTTGGAAAAACAAACAGTGGAAAATCTTCTTTTATCAATGCGTTCACACATCAGGAAGTTTCCATTGTTGCGGATATTGCCGGAACGACGACAGATCCGGTCTATAAGCCGATGGAGATCAGCCCGCTTGGCCCCTGTGTGATCATTGACACGGCAGGATTTGATGATACAAGCGAGCTTGGTGAACGTCGTGTGGAGAAAACAAAACTGGCGGCAGAAAAGGCAGATATTGCAGTGATCGTGGTATCACAGCCGGATAATGAATGGGATATCACAGAAGAATTAAAGTGGTACCAGTTTTTGAAAGAGAAAAACACACCGGTCTTGTTCCTCGTCGGAAAATCAGATATTGATCCGCACACAGAAGAACTTATTTCATATATCAAAGAAAAAACCGGAAAGAAAGCGCTTGCAATCAGTGCAGAAACCGGGGCAGGAATCGATGCGGTAAGAGAAGAATTAGCCCGCCTTGTACCGGAAAACTTCGGGGAAAGAAAGATCACGGGAGAACTTGTCACAGAGGAAGATCTTGTCCTGCTGGTTATGCCGCAGGATATTCAGGCACCGAAAGGACGCCTGATCCTGCCGCAGGTGCAGACGCTGCGGGAGCTTTTAGATAAAAAATGTCTGGTCATGAGTGTGACAACAGACAAACTGGTGCCGGCACTTGCAGCCTTAAAAGAACTGCCGAAACTGATCATTACGGACTCACAGGTGTTTGGCTATGTGTATGAGCACAAACCCAAAGAGAGCATGCTGACTTCATTTTCCGTTTTATTTGCAGCCTATAAAGGGGATCTTCCTTATTATGTGGAAGGTGCGAAGATGTTAGACTCCCTGACGAATGAATCACACGTTCTGATCGCAGAGTGCTGCAGCCATGCACCGTTGCAGGAAGACATCGGAAGAGTCAAGATCCCGCGCATGTTAAAAAAACGTGCCGGGGAGGGGCTTACGGTAGATATTGTAAGCGGAACGGATTTCCCGGAGAATTTATCAGATTATGATCTGGTCATCCAGTGCGGTGCATGTATGTTTAACCGTAAATATGTGCTGTCCCGGATCGACCGAGCAAAAAAACAGCAGGTTCCGATGACCAATTATGGTGTGACGATCGCCCATCTGACCGGAATTTTAGATAAGATTTCAATGTAACAATAGAATTAAAAAGCAGGATTGCGTTTTCCTGTAAAATTAGAATTAAATGAAAAAAGCGATGCACGGTTTTAACCGGTGGCATCGCTTTTTTTGATCTAATAAACTGGATGACTCATATTTATTTTGCTAAAAGCATCATGATCTGATTGCTGCGCTGTACAAATTTGGACATTGCATCAACAGACAGAGGCTGGTTTGAAAGCATTGCAAGATCGTATAACTGTTCGCAGAACATCGGAACATGCTCAGAATCTTTGTGCTCGAAAATGTATTTTACAAGTTCGTTATTTGCATTTAACGTCAGGGTCTGATCTGCTGCAAACATGTTCGGGTCCATACCGCCCATGCCGTTCATTGCGTACATCTTCATCATATCCTGCATACGTCTGCCTTCCTCGGAGAGAGTGATGACAGAAGCAATATCAGCATTTTTCAGTTTCTCGACTTTGACAGTCAGCTTGTCATTGTTTAAGGCTTTTTTGAATACATCCGTCAGGGTATCTGTCTCAGCCCTTAAGTCCTCAGCAGAAGTCTCGTCCTTTAAGGATTCTGTCACATCTGCATCGATACGCATGAATTTATAATGCTCGTTGCGCTGTTCCAACTGTGAAATGAAGGAAGTATCAATGTTGTGGTCTAAGATGACAGCGTCCATGTTCTGCTCTTTGAACATCTTGATGTACTGACCCTGTTGAAGTTTGTCAGTTACATAGTAGATCACCTTGCGCTCGTCTTTTTCCTCTGCATTTTCATTTGCAGCATCAGCGTTTTCGGATTTGATCGGATTGCCATCAGCGTCTAATACTTCAGCTTCATCTTTTTTCGCTTCGTCTTTCTTTTCTTCCTCTTTGACTAAGAGTTCCGGAAGAGTAAGATATTTGTCATCGAGATTCTTAAACAGGATGTAATCGTTCATCTTGTCACAGAATTTGGTATCTTTTAAGCAGCCGAATTTGATAAATGGGCTGATGTCATCCCAGTATTTCTCATAGTTTTCTTTATCCGTCTTGCACATGCCGATCAGTTTGTCTGCAACTTTCTTGGTGATGTACTCGGAAATTTTCTTTACAAAGCCATCATTCTGTAATGCGCTTCTGGATACGTTAAGCGGCAGATCCGGGCAGTCGATCACACCTTTTAAGAGCATTAAGAACTCAGGAATGACCTCTTTGATGTTGTCAGCGATAAATACCTGATTATTGTAAAGTTTGATGGTTCCCTCGATAGAATCATATTCCGTATTGATCTTCGGGAAGTACAGGATACCTTTTAAGTTGAATGGATAATCCATATTTAAGTGGATCCAGAACAGCGGCTCCTTGTAGTCTAAGAATACTTTACGGTAAAATGCCTTGTATTCTTCATCCGTACACTCGTTTGGATTTTTTGCCCAGAGCGGGTTTATATCGTTAAGTGGAACCGGACGTTTTACGATCTTTAATTTATCTTTTGCAGGGGAAACTTCAACGACTTCTTTTTCGCCGTTCTCATTTTCTTTTTCCTCTGTTTTTGCTTCTTCATGGATCGTCTCCACAACGGTATCAGTGTCTAATTTATCAGCAGCGTCGATCGTCTCATATTCGGTCTCGGCATTTGCTTTTTCAAGGAAGATCGGGGTAGGCATGAAAGAGCAGTACTTTTCGATGACTTCTCTTGCACGGTACTCGTTGGAGAACTCAACAGCATCTTCATTTAAGAAAAGGGTGATCTCAGTACCGACGCCTTCTTTATTGCCGTCAGCCATATTAAATTCTGTACCGCCATCGCAGGACCAGTGAACAGCTGTTGCACCGTCTTTGTAAGATAAAGTATCGATCGTTACCTGATCGGCTACCATGAATGCGGAGTAAAAACCAAGTCCGAAGTGACCGATGATCTGATCGTCGTTTGCTTTGTCCTTATATTTTTCAATAAAATCAGTTGCACCGGAAAATGCGATCTGGTTGATATATTCCTCAACTTCGTCTGCAGTCATACCAAGACCGTTATCGATGAATTTTAAGGTCTTTTCCTCCGGATTTACGACAACGTGAATTTCCGGTTTGTAGTCTGCCGGTAATGTATATTCGCCCATCATCTCAAGTTTTTTTAATTTCGTGATAGCATCACAGCCGTTACTGATCAGCTCACGGAAGAAAATATCGTGATCGGAATATAACCATTTTTTGATAATCGGAAACAGATTATCACTGTTAATTGAAAGATTTCCATGTTTCTCTGCCATATTCAAACACTCCTTTATGATCGTTATAAAATGCAGCGGAGCAGATCCGCTTCGCTGCTGCCTGAATCTAATATTATAACCGTAAATTTTAAAAGTCAATAGAAAATCAGCACTCTTTTTAAACGAGTGCTAACAAAAACGGCAAAAATGCTTTAAAATCGGGAAAAACAGGATTTCTTAAAAAAATATAAATTAAGCAGATAAATGGGATTTTCATTTTGCGGGATTTGTTTTATCATGATAGAAGTAAAAATTATCATGCAGATGAAAAAGACGTTAGATGGGCAGAAATGGAGATTATTATGACACGCGACAATAACATTCCGGAAATTGATTTTGTGATCACATGGGTAGATGGCAATGATCCGGACTGGCAGAAACAGAAAATGGAGTACAGTATGCAGCCGGATCTGTCGCAGAAACAGGATGACAGAAAAGAGAGATACAGAGACTGGGATCTGCTGAGGTACTGGTTTCGTGGTGTGGAGCGTTTTGCACCATGGGTGCGCAGGATACACTTTGTTACATGGGGGCATCTGCCATCCTGGTTAAATAAAGAACATCCGAAGTTAAATATTGTAAATCATAAAGATTTTATACCGGAAAAATATCTGCCGACATTTAATTCACATGCCATTGAGTGGAATATGCACAGAATCCCAGGTCTGGCAGAGAATTTTGTATATTTTAATGATGATATGTTTCTGATAAAAAAGGTCAGACCGGAACAGTATTTTAAAAATGATCTTCCGGTGGATATGCTGGCTCTTCAGCCTGATGTGGCAAATACAAAAGATCAGGTCATGCCATATATTTACCTGAATAATACCATGCTTCTGGCAAAATATTTTGACAAACGTGAAAATATGAAAAAACAGCCGGGAGCATATTTCCATCCCGGTTATCCGTTTATGTATTTTATTTATAATATGTTAGAACTGGCGTTCCCATTGTTTACAGGATTTTACACGGTTCATGGGCCGTCTTCTTTTAAAAAGAGTACTTTTGTGAAAATGTGGGAATTAGAACCGGAGTTGTTAAACGAGGTGTGCAGCCATAAATTTCGTCAGAAAGAGGATGTCAGCCAGTATGTGCTCAGGGAGTATCAGAAACTGACAGGCGGTTTTGTTCCCGGCAATGTAAGAAAACTCTGCCGGTATTATGATGTCTCAAATGATAACAGCAGGATTGTGGCTGATATAGGTCATCAGAAGAGTGGAAGCGTCTGTTTGAATGACAGCAATCAGGAGATTGATTTTGAATGGGCAAAAAAAGAACTTCATATGGGATTTGCACAGATCTTGAAGGAAAAATCTGCATTTGAAAAGTAAGAGGTGAAAAAAGTGATCGTATTAAAAGCAGATAGCGAATTAAAAATGACATTTGAACGGCTGATAAAGACCATGCATGCAAATGTAAACTGGACAGGTCTTTTTGTGGCACTTGATAATTATCTCATTTTACAGGGGGAAGTGCGCTCCCTGTTTTTTCATTTTGACAGCAGAAAAGTGGCGGAAAATATTGTAGATCTGCCGATCAAAGAAGATGAGATCAAAGATACCGATGAGGCAGCAGTACGGGATGTGATCAATATGATCCTGTATGCATTTGGAAAATGGGGGACGATCCAGGGACTTCGTGTGGAAAAAAATACGGAGCAGCTGAATACTCTTTTCGGGCATGTGCTTGCAGGAATCTATATTGAACCGGAATATACCACGCAGTATTTCCGTTTTTATCATGCAGGAAAGCGTATTACCTATGAAGATGTGATACAGGCGGCACTTGAGGCAAAAGAAGCAGTGCAGAAGGAAGAGGAAGCAGACGAGGAACAGGGACTCTGGCATAAAGTTGAATGGAAGATGGCGCATACTGTTTTTGAGAGAACAGAACTTTCACTGTCAGAAAGAGCAAAAGGCAGGATTGGCAATAACTTTTATAAAGTTGGTTACCGCTGCCCAAAATGCAAAGGAAATCTGCATATGATCATGTATCCGAAAGGAAAAGAGTTTCGGATTGAGACGCCTGAGGGAGTAGTCCTTTTGGCAAAAGCATGTACCTGTGCGGCGTGTCACAGATTTTATACGCCGCGCCCATGGAAACTTCTTGGAGACGGCGATATTTATCTGATGGATTTTGAGGAGGATAAAAAGGCATACGAAGATTATCTTGAGCTGATGGGGCGTAACGGCGAGCATGAGGCAAACAGTCGTTATAATGAATATGAGGACGGCAGAAAGCCGGCGGGTGTCGAGGATGAGCAGCAGCCACTTGAGGAACTGTGCGAGGATCTGCCGGAATATTCAGATGCAGACTTTGAGGAATTATTAAATAAGATAGAAGAGGGATTTTTCCCGGAAAGCAGTATTGCAGCCTGCGAACCTGCCATACAGGAGGAAAAAAAGCGTCGTAAAAAGTTAAAGAGTACGCCTGCATCAGATCAGGACGAAGTCACAGATGATGAAGAAGAGCAGGATGAGAGCAAGAACCGGCACGAAGAAAAACAGCATGGAAATGAAAGCGCGGGTGAAAGTGGATGGAAGCGGAACGAGCGGGAAGAAAAGCAGGCAGATGCACGCCGGAATGAGGAGAAAAGTCTGCATGTAAATGCACGACAGAGTGAGAATGAAAGACGTGAGGGAAATATTTCACGGAATGAGAACGAAAGGCTGTATGCAGATGCACGTCAGGATGAAACCGAACGACGCCATGTGAAAGGTTCCCGATATGAGAGTGACAGCAGGCAGCCGCACGAAGCTGGGCAGATCAGCGGGGAATCGTCCGATGAAAAATATGCACAGGTAAATAATGCGGAGGCACAGAAAGTCCGCGAGACTTATCAGGCTAAATTTGGAGTCGCAGACCGTATGTCAGAGCGCCAGCTTTCCGAATTAAAACACCAGCTCATGCATGAAACAAGAATTTCGCCCGAAGAGCGGAAACAATACCTGGATATGTTAGAGGAAAAAGAACAGGACAGAAAGCTTACCGCGTTAAATAAAAAGGCAGAGAGCTGCGCAGATAAAAATTATGCCGTGATGCGCCGTGTCTATGACGAGATTGCAGAGGAAAAGCTGCCGCAGGAGAAAAAACAGAATCTGCTTTTAAATCTGAAACAGAAAATGCAGACACAGGCAGAGCGGGAAGTCGCAGAGCTGGTTGGAAAAATGCCGCCTAATATGGACAGGGCACGTTACCATGCACTTCGGGAGAAATTAAAAGAATACGAAGGAGTAGATTTAACCCCATATCAGGAACGGTTAGAATCGCAGAAAAATCTTGCCGAACAGCAGGAAATAAAAAATATGATCCGCCAGTCGAGAAAAATCACCAGAGATGATCTGACAGAGCTTAAGGAGCGTCTGAAAGAAAAGGAGTTTGAGCCGGGGCTGGTTTTGCCGTATTTTGAGCAGATCGAGAACAAAATCCGCCAGATGGATGAAAATGAGATTGCAGAGATTGCCGGTGATCCGGTGCATATGTCCTTTGAGGAGGGAATGGATGCATATCAGAAGATAGCAGACGGACCTTATTTACCAGATCTGAAAGATAATGCATTAGAACTTTTAAGCAGGCGTCTCTCAAAGATCAAGACGGATGAATGTGAACAGCTGGTAAATAAACTCAAAAATGAACTGAAAGAAGCGGGTATCGCTGAAAATCAGAAACACTATTTTTATCCGGCAAGAAAAGTGCTGTTAAAACAGGCAGCACCGCAGGAAACAGAGGTTATCGATTATGCCATGGCATCCTATGCCGCAGGAAACGGTCTGTTCGAATACCCGATCTTTGTGGTGGATACATCGCGGAATAACAGTGGAAAAGAGGGAATCATTCTGACGCCGGAACATCTTTATTACAGTACTCTTATGACATCCTACCGGATCGATGTGTCATCTGTTCTGGAGATCAGTGCATCCACAGGACTTTTAAACCGTGGAGTTTATGTGACTGAAAAAAATGGAAAAAAGACGAAAATTCCGTATGCGGTGGACAATAAGCAGCTGACGGCATATGCGGGAGTGTTAAACGAATTTATACATTACCTGCAGGAAAAACCGGATTCGAGAAATATTTCTTATCTGGCGAAAGAAAAACATGATACGATCTGCTGTTTCCGCTGTGGTTATGTATATAAGGGAGGAAATGTCTGCCCGAAATGTGGATTTAAGAACAATGCTTAGAAAATATTAAGAATTATTAAAAATGCATAAAATAGCTTCTTATTTTTGAAAAGTGTGATATAATATTACTATACATATTGTTATTTAATTAACAAAATATGTGACAGTTACATAAAAATTGCACACAGTTAAGGACACATAAAATACAGTATTGTGTCAGGGGGCAGCCAGAGGATGGCAGCAGATTGGAGGAAAGATGGCAAGATTTACATTACCACGCGATTTGTATCATGGAAAAGGGGCATTAGAAGCATTAAAGACGTTTGAAGGCAAAAAGGCGATCATCTGTGTAGGCGGTGGTTCCATGAAACGTTTTGGCTTCTTAGACCGTGCAAAACAGTATCTGGAAGAAGCCGGTATGGAAGTACAGCTTTTTGAGGGAATTGAGCCGGATCCATCTGTGGAGACTGTAATGAAGGGTGCAAAAGCGATGGAGGAGTTTGAACCAGACTGGATCGTTGCAATCGGAGGAGGTTCACCGATCGATGCAGCGAAGGCAATGTGGATCAAATACGAGTATCCGGATATCACATTTGAGGATATGTGCAAAGTGTTCGGCATTCCGAAACTCCGCAAAAAAGCGCATTTCTGTGCAATTTCTTCCACTTCAGGAACTGCAACAGAGGTAACAGCATTCTCTATTATTACAGATTATCAGAAAGGTATCAAATATCCGATCGCTGATTTTGAGATCACACCGGATGTTGCAATCGTAGATCCTGAACTTGCAGAGACGATGCCACAGAAACTTGTTGCACACACCGGAATGGATGCAATGACACATGCGATCGAGGCATATGTATCTACTGCAAACTGTGATTTCACAGACCCGCTTGCACTGCATGCGATCAAGATGATCCAGAGAGATCTGGTAGGATCTTATAACGGGGATATGGAAAAGAGGGATAACATGCACAATGCACAGTGCCTTGCAGGTATGGCATTTTCCAATGCACTGCTTGGTATCGTTCATTCCATGGCACACAAGACGGGTGCAGCATTTGCAGATTACGGTGCACATATCATCCACGGTGCAGCAAATGCAATGTATCTGCCAAAAGTTATCGCGTTCAATGCAAAAGATGAGACGGCAAAGAAACGCTATGGTGAGATCGCTGATTTTATGGGACTTGGCGGAGATTCTTTAGATGAGAAAGTTGATCTGCTGATCAGATATCTGCGCGGCATGAATGATGACTTAAAGATTCCGCACTGCATCAAAAATTATGGCGCAGACAGTTATCCGGTGGAGCAGGGATTTGTGCCGGAAGAGGTATTCTTAGAGAGACTGCCGGAAATCGCAGCCAATGCCATCTTAGATGCTTGTACCGGATCGAATCCGCGTCAGCCGAGTCAGGAGGAGATGGAGAAACTGCTGAAGTGCTGCTACTATGATACGGAAGTAGATTTCTAGGATTTTTAGAGTCTGAGAATAAAAAGGAAAAGAAAAAGACAGACGGATTTTCCGGTTGGGAGGGAATGATCCGTCTGTTTTTATGTGCGTTCAGCGAAGCCGATGCATGGGCTTAAGTCATTCTCGTGGACTTGCTGTGGGCTTATTTTATCCTTTGGACTTACGACTTTGAACTTTGTGCCCTGTGGTTGTGGGTCCTTTTCTGGTTTATCTGAGATTCCAGATGCACCGGCAGCTACTGTTTCCAACTTGTGCTGGTTCTGCGTGGATCATAAAAGTTGACACCACATGGTACCGTGATAAAAAATGTACCAAAAAGGTAACCTCAATTAAAAAAGGCAGCACAGGGAAAATGACGCTGTATGCGAAGTGGAAAAAGAAATAAATACTTACAAAATGTTCCACATCACGAAACAAAGTTTTGCATTGTGAAAATGTAACAAAAAAACAGGGATAAATAGCAAAAAAAATGTTGCTATTTAGACAAAATATGATAAAATGAATATGTGCGTTTTAGAAATGCACATGACATGGCTTGATTATGGAAACAAATACAGTGTCCATAATTACATAGTAATATAATTTAGGAGGAATTATCAAAATGGCAAACAAATGGGTGTATATGTTTAGCGAAGGCGACATGACCATGCGTAACCTGCTTGGCGGTAAAGGTGCCAACCTTGCAGAGATGACAAGCATCGGACTTCCTGTACCACAGGGATTCACAATCACAACAGAGGCTTGTACACAGTACTATGAAGATGGTCGTAAGATCAACGACGAGATCATGGCTCAGGCTATGGAAGGCGTTAAGAAAATGGAAGAGATCAACGGAAAGAAATTCGGCGATCTTGAGAATCCATTATTAGTATCTGTTCGTTCAGGAGCAAGAGCTTCCATGCCAGGTATGATGGATACCATCTTAAACCTTGGTTTAAATGACGAAGTAGTTGCTGCTATGATCAAAGGTAATCCGGATCCTGCATTCGAGCGTTTCGTATATGACTCATATAGACGTTTCATTCAGATGTTCTCAGATGTAGTTATGGAAGTTGGTAAAAAATACTTCGAGCAGCTCATCGACAAGATGAAAGAAGAAAGAGGCGTTAAATTCGATATCGACCTCACAGCAGCTGACTTAAAAGAGTTAGCAGAGCAGTTCAAGGCTGAGTACAAGAATCAGTTAGGAACAGATTTCCCTTCAGATCCTGTTGAGCAGTTAAAACTTGCTATCGAGGCTGTATTCCGTTCATGGGACAACCCACGTGCGAACGTATATCGTCGTGATAACGATATTCCATATTCCTGGGGTACTGCAGTTAACGTAATGCCTATGGTATTCGGTAACTTAAATAACGAATCTGGTACAGGTGTTGCATTTACACGTGATCCTGCAACTGGTGAGAACAAACTGATGGGTGAGTTCTTAATCAATGCACAGGGTGAGGACGTAGTTGCCGGTGTTCGTACACCTATGCCGATCGCTCAGATGGAGAAAGAGTTCCCGGAGGCATATGCAGACTTCCTTAAAGTTTGTGAGACTCTTGAGAATCACTATCATGATATGCAGGATATGGAGTTCACCGTTGAGAACAAGAAGTTATACATGCTTCAGTGCCGTAACGGTAAGAGAACAGCTCCGGCTGCACTTAAGATCGCTTGTGATTTAGTAGACGAGGGACATAAGACTCCGGAAGAGGCAGTCGCGATGATCGATCCTCGTAACCTTGATACATTACTTCATCCACAGTTTGATGCTGCTGCATTAAAAGCTGCTACACCGATCGGAAAAGGACTTGGTGCTTCTCCGGGTGCTGCCTGCGGTAAGATCGTATTCACAGCAGAGGATGCTGAAGAGTGGAATGCAAGAGGAGAGAAAGTCGTATTAGTGCGTCTTGAAACTTCTCCGGAAGATATTACTGGTATGAAAGCTTCCCAGGGTATCTTAACAGTTCGTGGTGGTATGACATCTCACGCAGCCGTAGTTGCACGTGGTATGGGTACCTGCTGTGTATCCGGATGTGGCGATATCGCTATGGACGAAGAGAATAAGAAATTCACATTAGCTGGCAAAGAGTTCCATGAGGGAGATTATATCTCTATCGATGGTACAACCGGTAACATTTACGATGGAGCTATCAAGACAGTTGACGCTACGATCGCTGGTGAGTTCGGACGTGTTATGGCATGGGCTGATCAGTTCAGAACTCTTAAGGTTCGTACAAATGCAGATACTCCTGCAGATGCTAAGAAAGCTCGTGAGCTTGGTGCAGAAGGTATCGGTCTCTGCCGTACAGAGCATATGTTCTTCGAGGAAGACAGAATCGCTGCTTTCCGTGAAATGATCTGCTCCGATACAGTAGAAGAGAGAGAAGCTGCATTAGAGAAGATCCTGCCATATCAGCAGGGAGACTTCGAAGCATTATATGAAGCTCTGGAAGGCAACCCAGTTACTATCCGTTTCCTTGATCCGCCTCTTCATGAGTTCGTTCCTACTGAGGAAGCTGACATTGAGAAACTTGCAAAAGCTCAGGGTAAATCTGTTGAGACAATTAAGAACATCATCGCTTCTTTACATGAGTTCAACCCAATGATGGGACACAGAGGATGCCGTCTTGCAGTTACTTATCCGGAAATTGCAAAGATGCAGACAAAAGCTGTTATCCGTGCAGCAATCAACGTTCAGAAGAAACATTCTGACTGGACTGTAAAACCTGAGATCATGATCCCATTGGTTTGCGAAGTAAAAGAGTTAAAATATGTAAAACAGGTTGTTGTTGAGACAGCAGATGCTGAGATCGCAGCAGCAGGTATCAAACTTGATTATGAAGTAGGTACTATGATCGAGATCCCAAGAGCTGCTCTTACAGCTGATGAGATCGCTAAAGAGGCTGACTTCTTCTGCTTCGGTACAAACGACTTAACACAGATGACATATGGATTCTCTCGTGACGATGCTGGTAAGTTCTTAAATGCTTACTATGATAAGAAAATCTTCGAGAACGATCCATTTGCAAAACTTGACCAGACAGGTGTTGGTAAGTTAATGGAGACAGCTATTAAACTTGGAAAACCGGTTAATCCGAAACTCCATGTTGGTATCTGTGGTGAGCACGGTGGAGATCCTTCATCTGTTGAGTTCTGCCACAAGATTGGTCTGGATTATGTATCCTGTTCACCATTCCGTGTGCCGATCGCTCGTTTAGCTGCAGCACAGGCTGCTATTGCAAATAAATAATTTGTTGTAAGGTAAAATGTTGCCTGTGCTGCATGCACAGTGCAGCAATTGCAAACAAATAATGTGTATTGCATAAATTAAAAAGGGGATATGTTATTTTTGGGAGAAGGTAATATATAGAGAGAAAACCCGCATGAACCGAAAGGTTTGTGCGGGTTTTTTGTGTGTAAGGGTAAGGATTGACAATCCATATATTTGTCAATATAATTAAACTGAGAGTTTAATTAATAAAAAAGGAGAGGTATATGGGACGAAGAAAAAAAGAACCGAGGGCAGTACATAGAGAAAATATTGCGTCAGCGGCATCGGTATTGTTTATGGAAAATGGAATTACGGCAACTTCCATGAGCGATATAGCAAAAGCTGCCGGGTACAGCAAAGCTACGTTATATGTATATTTTGAAAACAAAGAGGAGATCGTTGGTCTGCTGGTTTTAGAGAGCATGCAAAAATTATATGGATATATAGTTGCTGCGTTAGAAGAGCAGCAGACAACAAGGGCGAGATACGATATGATCTGTAAAGGTTTAATACAGTATCAGGAAGAATTTCCGTTTTATTTTAAAATGGTGTTAGACAAAATTAATGTTGATTTTAAAGATCATGATTATCTGCCGGAAGAGAAAGCTACCTATCAGGTAGGGGAAGAAATCAATGAAAAAATGAAAGAATTTTTAGCGGCAGGCATTCAAAAAGGCGATTTGCGTGAAGATTTAAAAATAATGCCTACGATCTTTCAGCTTTGGGGAATGTTAGCAGGACTGATACAGCTTGCGGCGAATAAGGAAGAATATATCAAAATGTCGATGGATTTATCGAAGAGCGAATTTTTAGAGGATGGGTTTTGCATGCTGTATCATTCCATAGAAAATATTCTATAAAAAAAATACCAGAATAATAGAAAGAGGAGGAGTTTGAAATGAGTATATCCAGAAAAAAGATAGTGATGATTCTTATTATGTTGTTTCTTCTTTTAGCATTAATTTTTGGAACTGCTTATATAGATCGTGTAGGAGAGTATAAGCGGGCTGTAAAGGAAACGACTATTGAAGAAGTAAATATTTCGGATATTCCGGATGGAGTTTATATCGGAGAATAAAATGAGATCGTTGATGAACAGAGAATAGACGTCGATACCGTTTCAGGTGCGACGAATTCGAGTATTGTTATTAAGAAGGCGGTTGAGGTTGCACTTAAAGGAGCTGCATAAAATTTTATTGGGAGTGAGTAAGTGTATGTTAGGAATCTATTTGAGTGGTACAGGCAATACGAAACATTGTGTTACAAGACTGGTGAAATTAATTGATGCGTCAGCCGATGTGGTTCCATTAGAGGATGAATCTGTTACTGATAAAATAAAAAGGAATGAAACGATTATCCTGGGATATCCGACGCAGTTTTCGAATGCACCATATATGATCAGAGATTTTATCCAAACGCATGCCTCTTTATGGACGGGCAAGAAAATGATATGTGTCGCGACCATGGGAGCATTTAGCGGGGACGGCGCCGGATGTGCAGCGAGACTTCTGAAAAAATACGGAGCAGTAATCTTAGGCGGCGTACATATTAAAATGCCGGATTCCATATGTGACAGTAAAATGTTGAAAGAATCAGTGGAAGAAAATGAAAAGATCATCAGGAAAGCGGATGAAAAATTGAAAGAAGCTGCAGAACGGATCAGGCAGGGGGATTATCCTGCGGAGGGGCTGACAATTTTCGCCCATATAGCAGGACTTTTTGGACAAAGGCTCTGGTTTTATAAAAAAACAGCGGGATATACCGACCAGCTAAAAATAAATCAGGATTGCGTGGGATGTGGTAAGTGTGCAAAAATCTGCCCCATGAAAAATATCACGATGGAGAATGGAAGACCTCATCCAGGTGGCAAATGTACGATGTGTTACCGCTGTATATGTAATTGTCCACAAAAGGCGATCACACTTTTGGGAAGTAAAGTTATCTTGCAATATAAATTTGAAGATTCTTCCAATCTTACAAAAATGTAAGATTTATCAGGGAAATGTAAGCTAATAAAATGGCGGTACATTTCCTTTTTTGTTAAGATAAAGTCGTGAATTAAGTAAAGCAGATAATTTTTGGGGAGGGAAATTTATGAAAAAGAAAAAACATTCGCGAATCTGGGCTGTCGTAGGTATAATCCTGCTGGGTATAGTTGCTGTCGGCAGTATATATTCTCATTTTGGAGGATTTGGTACCGGACCATGTGCTGATGAAACGGAATTTATGCAATACGCAGACCAGGTGGATAATATAAAAATACCGGAGAAAACAAAGATTGTGGCATTAGGGGAAGCATCCCATGGAAATGTAGGGTTTCAGCAGTTAAAACTTTCCGTATTTCAAAATCTGGTGGAAAATGCCGGGATAAGGGCATTTGCACTGGAGGGAGACTATGGCGGATGTGAGTATGTGAACCGTTACATTCACGGCGGGGAAGGAACGGCAGAGCAGGCTGCCGCGGCGATTGGCTTTGCAATATACAGAACCGATGAGATGGCAGATCTGATTTCTTATATGCGAAAATACAATGAGACTGCAAAGGCTGGAGATGACTTAAGATTTTATGGGTTTGACATGCAAAACTGGTCCTATAATCTGCAGTATCTGACCGAGGCATGTAAAGCGTCAGGAATCGACGTAACTGAACTGAAAAAATTAGAAGACAATGACGAGGCAGACGGCGGCTATGATATTGAGGAACAGACCAGGATTATAATGGAGATAAAAAAAGAATTGCAGGAATCAGATGCGAAAGACATTAAACAGGCAGATCATCTGGCAGATACGCTGCTGCAGAATATTTCTCTTGGAAAAGTGATCGATTCTGCCGTAGAAGGAAATGCGCTCAGAGATCAACGGATGGCAGAAAATGTGATGTGGATTCTTTCTATGGAAGAACAACGGGGGAATGCATGTATTTTTATTTCCGGTCACAATGGACATATAGAGCGGTCTGGAAATTATGGCACGGATAACAGGGTTATGGGAAATATTTTATCGGATGAACTTGGAGAAGGATATTTTGCAATAGGAACAGATTTTTACAAGACAAACTGCAATCTTCCGAAAAGTGATGGAAAGCGTATCACGCACACGTTTTATTCGTATGATCCTCTTGCAAAAGCCGCGAAGAAAGCCGGTTATGATATGTGCTGGCTGGATTTTTCAAAGGTTCCGGAAAATTCAAAACTGAAAGAACAGATTACAGATCATGTTTCTATGGGATCATTAGGAGAGGGTTACAGTGCGTTTTTTATGAGTATTTTCCCTCAAAGTTACCGCATATCACAATCGCCGGAAAAATTGTATGATGGAATGATTTTTGTTGCGGATGCACATCCGATAGAGATCCGGGAAGAGTAGAAAAATAATCGGTCAGGTCTTTGAAAATTGTGTTTTGATTTTCAGAGACCTGATTTTTGTGAAAAAGTAACAAAAACAAAACATATGTTTGCATTGCGCGGTGTTATGTGGTACATTTAAATCAAATATTACGATTGATATAGTACAGGGGGAGAACATGAAATTTCTTCATATCTCAGATTTACATATTGGGAAACGTGTCAATGAGTTTTCCATGATCGAAGATCAGAAATATATTTTACGGCAGATCAAAAAAATTGCATTGGAGCAGCAGGTGGATGCAGTTATGATCGCGGGGGATATTTATGATAAGCCAGTTCCGTCTGCAGAGGCGGTACAGTTGTTTGACAAGTTTCTGACAGAACTTGCAGATTGCGGGAAAAAGGTATTTGCAGTCAGTGGAAACCATGATTCAGCGGAACGCATTGCATTTGGTGCGCAGCTTATGAGCAGCCGGGAAGTTTATGTTTCTCCGGTTTATGATGGAGAGGTAAGATGCGTTACCTGTCAGGATGAATACGGAGAACTGTGTATCTGGCTGCTTCCGTTTATACGTCCTGCGGTTGTGCGCCATGCGTGGAGAAATGTGACAGAGGGGATATCTATTGGGAAAAATGATGCCGGGACAAAACAGGATCTTGCGAAAGAAGATAACGTGGAGACAGTGGAAACATATCAGGATGCACTGCAGTATGTCGTATCACACATGCCGGTAGACATATCAAAGCGTAATATATTAGTGGCACATCAGTTTGTGACAGGTGCAGCCCGTTGTGAGTCGGAAGAAGTTTCTGTTGGCGGATTAGACCAGATCGAGGCGGGAGTATTTAATATTTTTGATTACGTTGCACTGGGGCACATTCACAGTCCACAGTATATCAGCCGGGAGACACTGCGTTATTGCGGAACACCGCTCAAGTATTCTTTTTCAGAGGCAGAACAGGAAAAGTCTGTTGTTGTTATGGAGATAAAGGAGAAGGGGGATATCTGTATTGAAAAGGTTCCATTGAAACCTCTTCGTGATCTGCGTAAGATTCGTGGAACCTACATGGAACTGATGGCAAAAGATTTTTATGAGGGCACAGAAACGGACGATTATCTGCAGATCACGCTGACTGATGAGGAAGATGTCCCGGATGGAATGGCGAAACTTCGGACGGTATATCCCAATCTGATGCAGCTTGTCTATGATAATAGCAGAACCAGACAGAGCAGGCAGGTTGAAGTGACGGAGCATGTGGAGCAAAAGTCAGAGATAGAATTGTTTGAAGAATTTTACGAGATACAAAATAATCAGCCGATGAATGAAGAACAGCAGAATTTTGTAAAAAAACTATTAGAGGAATTACATTAATATTGTAAATAACTATTTGATCTCAATATTATTATGTTTTCATAAAACAGGAAAAAGGAGCGGTTATGAAACCAGTCAGTCTTACAATAAGTGCATTTGGACCATATGCGGGAGAACAGACCATAGATTTTGAACGGCTTGGATCACAGGGATTATTCCTGATTACAGGAGATACCGGAGCAGGAAAGACTACAATTTTTGATGCGATCACATTTGCATTGTACGGGGAAGCCAGCGGTGATGTGCGCAAAGCGGATATGTTCCGCAGTAAATACGCCAAAGCGGATGTGAAAACATTTGTGCGTCTGACGTTTGAGTATGCAAATAAGCGGTATATCGTAGAACGCAATCCGGAATACATGCGTCCAAAAGGACGCGGAACTGGAATGACAATGGAAAAAGCGAATGCTACGTTAGAGTATCCGGATGACAGGGAACCGGTGACAAAAAGCAGAGAGGTTACACGTGCCATCACAGAACTGATTGGTTTAGACTGCAAACAGTTTACCCAGATAGCGATGATCGCACAGGGAGATTTTCAGAAAGTATTGTTTGCAAATACGGAGGAGAGAGGAAAGATCTTTCGACAGATATTCGGTACAGATATTTACCGTGTGCTGCAGGAACGGCTGAAAGATGCTGTGAAAAAGCAGTGGAGAGAATATGATGAACTGCGGCGCAGTATCAATCAGTATATGGATGGAATTGTTTGTGATAGTGATTCATTGAATGAAGAAGGGGCAGCAATCGCTGAAAAAATGAACCTGCTCAAAAAAGAAAAGTTTGATGGCAGGGTGGAAGAGGGAATTTTGCTTTTAGAGCAGCTCTGCCAGGTACAGAAAGAGTCATTAGAATATTTACAGAATGAGAAACAGACACTTGATGAAAAGATCAGAAGTGCGGATGAACTCAGTGGAAAAGTACGGGAAAATACAAAAAGAAAGCAGTTATTAGAAGAGAAAAAGCAAAGATTAAAGGAATTAGAACCACTACTTATAAAGGCAAAAGAAGATATGTTGTACGCCCAAGAAGCAGCAAAAGACTGCGAAAGATTAGACAGGGCAGTGGAGGAATATGAAAAGAAGCTGACACTATATGAAAAAATCCAGAAACTTGACCTGGCACAGCGGACAAAACAGCAGGATATAGAAGAGAAAGTTCAAAAAAAGCAGCAGGAGGAACAGAGAAAAATCAGGCTGGAGGAAAAACTGCAGCAGGAGAAAGAAAATTTAAAATCATATGAGGGTGCTACTGTAGAAAAACAGCGTGTGGAACGGGAAATCCACACAATTACAGAAAAAAGAGATTCGTTAGAAAATCAGAAAAAAAAGATTGTTGAACTGGAAACAGCACTTTCAGTCAGAAAGGAAAGTTTAAGTTTACAAAAGAAAACAGAAGATCATCTGTTAATGCAGGAACAAAAACTAAAAGAAGAACAGGAACAGAAGAAAGATGCTGCAGGCTGTGAAATTGTCTGTAAGAACGCATTAAATGATATCCGGCAGAAAATAAGAAATCTGACAGAGATTACGGAACAGTTGGAAACGGCAGCAAAAGAAGTGAAAAGACTGGGCATGGAACAGGATAATGCACAGAAGAAGTATGATACGAAAAGCAGCGAACTGCAGCAGCAAAAAGAAGTGTTAGAGCAGGTTTCCGACGCAGAAAGAAGGGAAAAACAGGCTGAAACAGAGAGTATTAAGGTATCGGAAGCAATACGCAGACAGGATGAGCTGGAAGATAAGTTAGAAGATTGGGAAAAAATCAGTAAAAACAGGGAAAAGGCACAAAAAGAGTATCAAAAAGAGGTCACAGCGCAAAAACAGATCAGTGAGCATTACAGGAAGATGGAGCAGCAATTCTGGGATGCACAGGCAGGAATATTGGCACAGGGACTGAAAGAAGAAGAACCGTGCCCGGTCTGTGGCTCAGTGCATCATCCCCTGCCGGCAGTTATACCACAGGAGACTCCGGAGAGGGATGAGTTAGAGAATGCGAAAGCGGAGGATGCAAAATCAAGGGAAAAAGTCAGCAGGCTGAGTGAAAAGGCACATCAGCTTATGGTACAGGAAGAAGAAAAAATATCTGCTGTATTAAAAGATGCAAAGGAATTATTGGGAATATCTGATGACAAAATGTCTTTAGCAGAGATCAGGCTGGAGAATCAAAAACAAAAGAATGCGAATGAGGTACAAAGACAAGAATATAAAAGTCAAAAAGAAAAGGCAAAGAATGATTTGGACACAAAGAATCTGTTAGAACAAAAGATGCAGGATACGCAGAATGAACTGACGCTGTTAAGTGAAAAGAAGAATGCCCTTGGACAGAAGAATGCTACGGCAAAGGAACGTTATACACAGCAGAAACAGCAGTGGGAGAAAAATATTGCTGACTGTGGCTTTATGCTGGAAAATACAGAAGATTCCCAGATTGTTTTATCACAGCTTTCCCAAATTGAAAGAGAACGAAATATGCAGTTTTTGCAGGCAAAAAAAGACAGGGAGCGTGTGGAACAGATTGCAGGTGAATTAAAAGAAAGTGAAGAATCAAAGCAAAAAATACGTGTAACGATCAGCAGCATCCAGGAAGAAATCGCAAAACTGACAGGAAATAAAGAGACTGTCGAAAAGCAGATGAGAACAGACATGCAGTCTGTATGCAGTCAGGCAGATATCTTCGGAAATACCGGCACTACTATCGTGCAGAAAATACAGGAAGCAGAGCACGAACAGATGGCTTTCGCAGAGGATGTGATTGTCATGATGCAAAATGCAGCCAGTGAAAAACAGGTGGAATTATCCAAAAAGCAGGAGAAAGAACGAAAAAAGGCTGCATTAGAAAAGCAGATTCCGCTTGATGAAACAGAAATAAAAGAACTTACCAGTCAGATCGGTGCGGCAGAAAATGAGATAATACGTTTACAGACAGAGTATGTAAACGAAGAAAAAGGTTTAAAAGAACTGAAAGAGCAGGTAGAAGATATTACAAAAGAGGAAGTACAGTCACAGATAGAAAAATGTACGGAACAAAAGAAAAATCTTGAAGAGAACAGGGAAAAGACGAGGGAAACCTATAATAATTACGAAAAAAATACGGAGAGTGAAAAAGGTGCCATTCAGGTACTTCTTGGTCAGATTAGGGAGACAGAAAAGTTGATAGCACTTCCGGAAGAAGAAATCGAAAAACAGGCGGAAGAACTGCGGACAAAAAGAAGTGAGATCGAAGAAAACAGGGCATCAAAATATACTTCTTATCATGCGAATATGAATATCTGTGAAAATGTCAGTAAAAAACAAAAGGAGATTGCACAGACTGAACAGAAATATGTCTGGATGAAGTCGCTTTCCGATACAGCAAGCGGTATGTTGACCGGAAAGGCAAAGATCGAATTAGAAACTTACGTGCAGATGGCTTACTTTGACCGGATATTGATCCGTGCAAACAGGAGAATGCTTACGATGAGCAGTGGGCAGTATGAACTGCAGCGTGAGGAGGAGACAGGAAGCCGCAAGGAAAAAGCAGGATTGGAACTTTGTGTGGTAGACCATTATAACGGAACAAAGCGCAGTGTCAAGACACTTTCCGGCGGAGAGTCATTTCAGGCATCATTGTCGCTTGCACTTGGATTGTCGGATGAGATACAGTCTTATGCAGGCGGAATCCGTATGGATTCCATGTTTGTAGATGAAGGGTTTGGCTCGCTTGATGAGGATGCCCTAGAGCAGGCATTAAAGGCATTGTTACAGCTTACAGAGGGTAATCGTCTGGTAGGCATCATTTCACATGTATCGGAACTAAAAGACCAGATTGACAAAAAAATCATTGTAACGAAGCATCGGACGCCGGAAGGTGTCAGCAGTGCTGCACAAGTGGAGTAAAATATAGTGAATTAGTATAAACTTTTTTCTTGACTTCACCACTGTATAGTGCTATCATCTGAAATAGAGTGAGCAGAGCGTTCATGAAGGGGTACACCACCTTGGGTGTATTTCTTTGTGAACGCTTTTTTGATTCATAGGAAATTACGTCCTATGAATCAAAAAGTCCTCCGGGCAGGATGCGCATCTCGCGGAGAAGAAGTTAGCTGTAAATAGCACTGCTCGAGCGCGAAAGAGTCGCAAGCGACTCTTTGTTTTTGCCTGAAAAAACAAAAGGAGGAAAATGAAAGGATTTATGGAGATCAATGGAAAGCATGCAACGTTGCCGGAAGGAACAACAATACTTGATTACTTAGAGCAGAATCATTACGTGTTAGCGCAGATTGCAGTTGAGCACAATTATGTGATTTTAGACAGGGAAGATTATGCGAAAGTTGTTTTAAAGGATGATGACATTTTAGAAATTGTCAGTTTTATGGGTGGCGGCTGTTAAGCTGGCATAAGCGGAATATCTGGCAGAAATAAAGAAAATTGTAAAAGAAAAAAGAGTTGATAGCTGTGTTATCAGAAAAGATATAACAGTACAGACATAACAGAAAAGAGGAAAAAAATGAGTGAAATGACGAAAGATACATGGACATTAGGAGGACATGAGTTTACCTCCAGATTTATATTAGGTTCCGGAAAATATTCCTTAGAGCTGATTGATGCAGCAGTAAAAGAAGCAAAAGCAGAGATCGTGACGATGGCACTGCGACGTGCAAATGAGGGTGGTGTGGCAAATATCTTAGATTATATTCCAAAGAATGTGACATTGCTGCCAAATACATCCGGGGCACGAAATGCAGAGGAGGCAGTCCGTATTGCAAGACTGTCAAGACAGATCAGCGGCAGTGATTTTGTGAAAATCGAGGTCATTCATGATTCAAAATATCTGCTGCCGGACAATTATGAGACAGCGAAAGCAGTAGAAGTGTTAGCAAAAGAAGGATTTGTTGTAATGCCATATATGTATCCGGATCTCAACGCAGCACGTGATATGCAAAACGCAGGTGCAGCCTGTATCATGCCGCTTGCGGCGCCGATCGGTTCAAACCGTGGAGTATGTACAAAAGATTTTATCCAGATATTGATCGATGAGATCGACCTGCCGATCGTCGTGGACGCTGGCATTGGAAAACCATCCCAGGCATGTGAAGTTATGGAAATGGGAGCAGCAGCGGTTATGGCAAATACTGCGATTGCGACAGCAGGTGATATTCCGGCAATGGCATCTGCTTTCCGTGAGGCTATCGAAGCCGGAAGAAAAGCATACCTGTCGGGTTGTGGACGTGTCAAGATGGGTGGGGCAAGTGCATCTTCTCCACTGACGGGTTTTCTCTCTGAATAATTCAGAAGAATCAGAGTGGCAAATATGGGAGCAGAATAAAAATTAGTTTTATGGAAATTTTGAATCAGAAAATATAATGCATTTTTTATAATTTGATTTGAACAGAAAAATGAATATAAAAAGTTTCGGGTTCAAAATAAGCACAGGGGATAAAAAATCATGGAACATATCAATGAAAGTATTTTAAGCGACGAGATAAAGGAACACCAGAAAGAAGCAAGAATCGATCATATGACATATTTGCCGGGGATGGAAGCGTTGAGATCCGATATCACAAAACAGGTGGTTGAAGTAATGCAGGCATATGATTATGACAGTTACACAGCGGAAGATGTACGGAGGGCACTTACAAAAAGAAACCGTACACCAGAAGATTTTGCAGCGTTGCTGTCACCTGCGGCAGAGCCTTTTATTGAAGAAATGGCACAGTGCGCAAAGGTGGAAAAAGAAAATCATTTTGGTAATTCTGTCTGCTTTTTTACACCACTTTATATTGCAAATTATTGTGAAAACTACTGTATTTACTGTGGATTCAACTGTCATAACCGCATCCGCAGGGCAAAGCTGAATACGGAGGAAATTGAAGCAGAAATGGCTGAGATCGCAAAATCAGGTCTGCAGGAAATATTGATTCTGACAGGTGAGAGCAGAAAAATGTCGGATGTGGAATATATTGGAGAAGCATGTAAAATTGCAAGAAAATATTTTAAAGTCATAGGACTTGAAGTTTATCCGATGAATTCTGATGAATATGCATATCTGCACAAATGCGGTGCAGATTATGTGACTGTTTTTCAGGAAACCTATAATTCAGATAAATACGAGACACTTCATTTAGCAGGACACAAACGTATTTTTCCATACCGTATGGAGGCACAGGAGCGTGCAATCCGCGGCGGTATGAGAGGTGTGGGATTTGCAGCACTGTTAGGGCTGGATGATTTCAGAAAAGATGCGTTTGCGACAGGAATGCATGCTTATCTGCTGCAGAGAAAATACCCGCATGCAGAGATTGCTTTTTCCTGTCCGAGACTTCGTCCGATTATCAATAATGACAAGATCAACCCGATGGATGTGCATGAAAAACAGCTTCTGCAGGTTGTGACGGCGTACCGTCTGTTTATGCCATTTGCAAGTATCACGGTTTCTACCAGAGAGTGTGCGAGGGTAAGAGACAGTCTGATGGAGATCGCTGCAACAAAGATTTCTGCGGGAGTCAGCACCGGTATCGGAAGCCATGCAAAGGGACTTGAGGATCAGGGAGATGAGCAGTTTGAAATTTCGGATGGAAGGACAGTAAAACAGGTGTATGATGCATTGCTCGAAGAAGGACTGCAGCCTGTTATGAGTGACTATATTTATGTATAAAAAAGAAAATCCAATTCCGGGAAAAATAATTGCGGTTACAAATCGCACACTTTGTGACCGCTCATTTTTAGAACAGGTTAAAAGAGTATGTGAAAAGAAACCAGCGGCGCTGATATTAAGGGAAAAAGATCTGCCGCAAACAGAATATGAAAGTCTGGCAATACAGGTTTTAAAAATTTGTGCAGAATATGGGGTGATCTGTATTCTGCACAGTTATCTGGAAGTCGCAGAGCGGTTAGGGAGCAGGTACATTCATCTGCCGCTTCCATTATTAAGAGTTTATATGGAAAAAACGGAAAATGAGAAAAAGCAGACAGAGACAAAAGTTAAAATGATCTTAGGCTGTTCCGTTCATTCTGTGGAGGATGCTATCGAGGCGGAAAAACTAGGTGCATCTTATCTGACCGCAGGTCATATTTTTGCCACAGATTGTAAGAAGGGGCTTCCGCCGCGTGGAACAGAATTTTTAAAACAGGTGTGTAAATCCGTGCATATACCGGTATACGCTATCGGTGGAATCGGGTTTGGTGATGGAAAAGTTGACCTTGTGTGTGAATGTGGGGCAGAGGGAGCATGTATCATGTCAGCGTTTATGACAATATAACATAAAAAATATAAAAATTTCAATCAAATTTCTCATGTCGCATTGCACCTGTTTCAAGAATCTGCTATACTAAATCGGATAGTAAAGTGGAGGGACGATATGTCACAGGCAGTTGTTATAAAAAGTAATAAATACGGGATACATCTTGTATTAAGCAATGAGATATCTTTTAAAGCACTTTTAGATGCCATCGTCGAGAAGTTCAAAGAGTCAGAGAAGTTCTTTAAAGGGGCAAAACTGGCGATTTCTTTCGAGGGAAGAAAGCTGACACATGATGAAGAAATGGCTATCATTGATGCAGTGACATCTAATACAAGTATCGAGATATTGTGCATTGTAGATCATGATCCGGACCGTGAAGCATACGTCAAGCAGCAGATCGAAGAATATCAGGCATCTGTGCAGCAGCCGTATGTGGATGGAGGGACTCAGTTTTACCGCGGAACGCTTCGCTCAGGTCAGACACTTGAGAGCGAAACAGGTATTGTAGTGGTAGGTGATGTCAATCCGGGCGCAGCAGTCATGGCAAACGGCAGTATCGTTGTACTTGGAGCGGTAAAAGGAAGTGTCTATGCAGGACTTGGTGGAGATGACAGTGCATTTATCGTTGCACTGGATATGGACCCGATTCAGATCCGCATTGGAAATGTTCTGGCAAAGAGTCCGGACAAACCTTTTGGCAGGCGTAAAATAAGAAAAAAGGTCAAGGAAACGACCACGTCTCCGCAGATTGCGTATTTAAAAGATGGAACAATCTGTATTGAACCGCTGACAAAAGAACTATTAAGCGATATTTAACGGCAGGAGGAATTTTTTGAAATGAGTGAAGTTATTGTAATTACGTCCGGAAAGGGCGGAGTTGGTAAAACGACTACAACCGCAAATGTTGGAACAGGTCTGGCACAGTTAAATAAAAAAGTAGTGCTGATCGATACCGATATCGGACTTCGTAACCTGGATGTTGTAATGGGACTTGAAAACCGCATTGTTTACAACCTGGTAGACGTTGTAGAAGGAAACTGCCGTGTTGAGCAGGCATTGATCAAAGACAAAAAATATCCGAATTTATGTCTTTTACCGTCAGCACAGACGAGAGATAAGTCAGCAGTATCTCCGGAGCAGATGCAGGCGCTGATCGAAGATTTAAGACAGGATTTCGATTATATTTTATTAGACTGCCCGGCAGGAATCGAGCAGGGATTTAAGAATGCCATTGCAGGTGCAGACAGAGCACTTGTAGTTACAACACCTGAGGTTTCCGCAGTGCGTGATGCAGATCGTATCATCGGACTGCTTCAGGCAAACCAGATCCAAAAGGTTGATCTTATCGTAAACCGTCTGCGTATGGACATGGTAAGACGTGGCGATATGATGAATGTAGAAGATGTGTGCGATATTTTAGCGATCAATCTGATCGGTGCAGTACCGGATGATGAGAATATCGTAATTTCTACGAATCAGGGTGAGCCGTTAGTTGGCAGCAACTGTCTTGCGGGACAGGCATATCAAAATATCTGCCATCGTATTCTTGGCGAGGAAGTCGCATTCCTTGATCTTGAGGCAAAACAGGGAGTATTTTCAAAATTAAAAGATTTATTTAAGAAAAATTAGGAGGAACAGTCATGGGATTGATGGACTTATTTAAAAAGAAAAGTTCCGGTGATGTTGCAAAAGACCGTTTAAAACTTTTGCTGGTGACTGACCGCGCAAGCTGTTCCCCGGAAATGATGGAGCAGATCAAAAACGAGATCATTCAGGTAATTTCAAAACATATGGATATTGATATGGAAGGCCTTGACATCCAGATCACACAGACAGAGTCAGAGTCAAACAATGGAACTGTACCGGCATTGTTTGTTAATATTCCAATCCGTGATATCAGACACGGAAATTCATAAAAACTTATTATTATATATAAGAGATCATAGACTGTTCGAAGGAGAATACAGATTTTCGTTTGAACAGTCTTTTTTAGTACTATTGACATATGATATTGAAAATGCTAATATCATACTAATTTGATATGAATTAAATGATAAAAGAGAAAAAGGATGCGGCAACTGATAACAGAAATACAAAGGATGAGCAAAGGAGCAGTATCCCGGAATGGAGTATGTCATGAAGTACGATTTTGATGAAGTAGTAGAGCGAAGAGGAACCGGATGTTTAAAATATGATTTTGCAAAAGAGCGTGGAAAAAAAGAAGATGTATTGCCACTGTGGGTTGCTGATATGGATTTTAAGACTGTGCCGGCGGTAACAAAAAGACTGCAGAAAGCAGTGGAACATGGGATTTATGGGTACAGTGACAGTAAGGAAGATTATTTTGCAGCAGTGTCAGGATGGTACCGTGATCATTTCGACTGGAACACAAAGCAGGAGTGGATGATAAAAACTCCAGGGGTCGTTTTTGCACTTGCGGCAGCAGTACGTGCTTATACAGAAAAAGGCGATGCCGTACTGATTCAGCAACCTGTATACTATCCATTCCGTCAGGTGATCGAATCAAATGACAGAAAGTTAGTCAGCAGTGATCTCGTCTTGCGGGATGGTCATTATGAGATTGATTTTGAAAATTTTGAGGCAAAAATAAAGGAACATCAGATTCATTTGTTTTTACTCTGCAGTCCGCATAACCCGGTAGGACGTGTCTGGAAAGAATGGGAATTAAGAAAGATCGGAGAAATATGTCTGAAATATCAGGTTGTTGTTGTCAGCGATGAGATTCATAGTGATTTTGTGTATCCGGGAAATAAACATTATGTATTTGCGTCTATAGAGCCGGAATTTGAGAAGATATCCGTGATCTGTACAGCACCAAGCAAAACATTCAATCTTGCCGGACTTCAGGTGTCAAATATTTTTATTGCTGACGAAGGATTGCGTAAAAAATTTATCCGTGCGGTGGATCAGGCGGGGTACAGTCAGGTAAACCTGATGGGACTTGTCGCGTGTCAGGCTGCTTATGAAGAAGGAGCAGAATGGCTTTTGCAGTTAAAAGAATATCTGCTTGAAAATCTTTCCTTTGTACGTGAATATCTGAAAGAAAATCTGCCAGAAGTCAAATTGATCGAGCCGGAAGGAACGTATCTGATCTGGCTGGATTTTGAAGCGCTTGGACTGGAAAGAAAAGAACTAGAGGCTCTGATCGACAAAGCCGGACTGTGGCTGGATGCCGGAACTATTTTTGGAAAAACAGGAATAGGATTTGAGCGCATTAATATTGCATGTCCGAGAAGAACATTAGAGCAGGCGTTTGTGCAACTGAAAAAAGCGGTGGATCAGTTGAAGTAGTATGGGATAAATGCGTTGCCTGCCAAATGCTGGTTTGCGGGTGACATGAGTTTCCTCGTGCAGGGTGGTTCCGGGGGTTTTCGATTGGCAAATTGCATCAAGCCGGGACTCTTTTTGTTCCGTTGTACGAAAATAAGAAAGTCTAAGTATGCCTGATTTATATTGTGGCGGAGTGACGTGTGCGTCTTAAATGTGCCATCCGGGCACATTAAGACTTGTGCTGCCGTCCGTGGCAGCACAACACTGTGTTACGGACAGGCATCCTAAGAGTTTCTAATTTTCTTCCAAAGTCACAAAACGAGTCCCGGCTTGA